>NZ_JBBMQZ010000024.1:0-80228 GCF_038900275.1 Pseudoalteromonas sp. AS71
ATGCTTACCGTAACCGTTTGGCCATCTTCAATATCGGTAACTGTACCGCGCACAACGATTGCTTCACTTTCGCCGTTACCGTTAATAACACTATCCGCTGTTTTATCAATGCTGGTGGTGATTACTGCCGTGTTATCAAGCTCTACCGTATCTTCAGCGCTAACAGGGTTACCTGCTAAATCAGACGCTGTTGCAGTCGCGGTTAATGTACCGTCATTTAGGCTACTTGCATCAATTGGATCTGTGACATATTCACCATTAATTACGGTTGCAAGCACTGCAATCACTGGGTTTATTCCATCGCTCAATGTTACGGTAACCGTTTGACCATTTTCAACGTCGGTAACCGTACCGCGTACAACAATTGCGGCGCTTTCGCCGTTACCGTTAATAACTGAGTCGTCTGTTTTATCAATGCTGGTGGTGATGGCAGCAGTGTTATCTAATTCAACTGAATCTTGCGCTGTTACAGAGTTACCAGCTAAATCAGACGCTGTTGCGGTCGCGGTTAATGTGCCGTCGTTCAATGCACTAGCATCAATTGGATCTGTTACATATTCACCGTTTTGAACAGTTGCTTGTACTTCAACTGGTGGGTTAACGCCATCGCTAATGCTTACCGTAACCGTTTGGCCATCTTCAATATCCGTAACTGTACCGCGCACAACGATAGCGTCGCTTTCACCATTGCCGTTAATAACACCGTCGGCTGTTTTATCAATACTGGTGGTGATGGCAGCCGTATTATCAAGCTCGACTGAATCTTGTGCTGTTACAGGGTTGCCTGCTTTATCAGATGCAGTCGCAGTAGCGGTTAATGTGCCATCATTAAGGTTGCTTGCATCAATCGGATCGGTCACGTATTCACCGTTTTGAACCGTAGCCTGTACTTCAACTGGCGGGTTAACACCATCACTGATTGTAACGGTAACCGTTTGACCATCTTCAATATCCGTAACTGTACCGCGCACAACGATTGCTTCACTTTCGCCGTTGCCGTTAATAACACCGTCGGCTGTTTTATCAATGTTTGTGGTTATTGCAGCGGTGTTATCAAGCTCGACTGAATCTTGTGCTGTTACAGGGTTACCTGCCTCATCCGATACGCTTGCTGTAGCGGTTAATGTGCCGTCGTTTAGATTGCTAGCATCAATTGGATCTGTGACATATTCGCCGTTATTAACAATTGCTTGTACTTCAACTGGCGGGTTAACACCATCGCTAATGCTTACCGTAACCGTTTGACCATCTTCAATATCGGTAACTGTACCGCGCACAACAATAGCTTCACTTTCGCCGTTACCGTTAATAACTGAGTCGGCTGTTTTATCAATACTGGTGGTGATGGCAGCGGTGTTATCTAATTCAACTGAATCTTGCGCTATTACAGAGTTACCAGCTAAATCAGACGCTGTTGCGGTCGCGGTTAATGTGCCGTCGTTCAATGCACTAGCATCAATTGGATCTGTTACATATTCACCGTTTTGAACGGTTGCTTGTATTTCAACTGGCGGGTTAACACCATCACTGATTGTAACGGTAACCGTTTGACCATCTTCAATATCCGTAACTGTACCGCGCACAACGATAGCGTCGCTTTCACCATTGCCGTTAATAACACCGTCGGCTGTTTTATCAATGTTTGTGGTTATTGCAGCGGTGTTATCAAGCTCTACTGAATCTTGCGCTGTTACCGGGTTGCCAGCTAAATCAGACGCTGTTGCGGTCGCGGTTAATGTGCCATCGTTAAGGTTGCTTGCATCAATCGGATCGGTTACGTATTCGCCGTTGGTCACTATTACCGTTGTGGTTACTGCTGGGTTAACACCATCGCTAATGCTTACTGTAACCGTTTGACCGTCTTCAACGTCAGTAACCGTACCGCGCACAATGATAGCGTCGCTTTCACCGTTACCGTTAATTACTGAATCGGCTGTTTTATCAATACTGGCGGTTATTGCAGTGGTATTATCTAGCTCCACTGAATCCTCAGCGCTAACAGGGTTACCTGCTAAATCAGACGCCGTTGCAGTGGCGGTTAATGTGCCGTCGTTCAATGCGCTTGCATCAATAGGATCTGTTACATATTCACCGTTTTGAACGGTTGCTTGTACTTCAACTGGCGGGTTAACACCATCACTAATTGTAACGGTAACCGTTTGACCGTTTTCAACGTCGCTAACCGTACCGCGCACTATAATTGCGGCGCTTTCGCCATTGCCGTTAATAACACCGTCGTCGGTTTTATCAATACTGGTGGTAATGGCAGCGGTGTTATCTAATTCAACTGAATCTTGCGCTGTTACAGGATTGCCTGCAGCATCTGAGACGTTAACTGTGGCTGTTAATGTGCCGTCGTTTAGGCTGCTTGCATCAATAGGATCTGTTACATATTCACCGTTTTGAACGGTTGCTTGTACTTCAACTGGCGGGTTAACACCATCACTAATTGTAACGGTAACTGTTTGACCGTCTTCAACGTCGGTAACGGTACCGCGAACAACAATTGCGGCACTTTCGCCGTTACCGTTAATAACACCGTCGTCGGTTTTATCAATGCTGGCAGTAATAATTGCTGTATTATCTTGCTCAAAAGAATCTGTAGCTTGCGAAATATTTCCGGCTGAATCAACAACACTTGCAGTCGCTGATATATCACCGTCTACCAATGCTGATATATCAACATCAGATAATTCATAACTACCATTTTCAACGATAGTTGTAACTTCTACTTTATTGCCTGCTGAATCTGTAAAGATAATAGTAACTTCTTGACCATCTTCAACACCATTTATAATACCGCTTAGTGATAATTCAGTATTTTCAGAACTACCATTAATAATGCCATCTTCAGTTTTATCAATTTCTAGGGTAAGAGTACTTTGTGTATCTTTTGAAAAATTAACACTTTGCGTTGCTTCGTTTCCTGCTGCATCAAAAATACTAATTTCAGCTGAAATTTCACCATCAAGAAGTGACTCAATATCGCCGCTAATTTGCCAGTTACCATTTTCATCAACTTGTGTAGTAACAACTACTTGTCCATTGTTACTATCTGTAAATGTAACAGTAACTAACTGTCCTGGTTCAATACCTGAAACAGAGCCGCTTAGAGTTACATTATTTTGTTCCGCACTATTAATAATACCGTCTATATCTTGCGCTATTAAGTTAGCAGCAACCGAGCTGTCGTATTGAGTTTCATCGGAGGCATTTGCTGGGTTTCCAGCAGAATCTTGTGCTGTTGCAGTGGCTGATATTGTTCCATCATTTAATGATGAAATATCAACACCCGTTAGTTCATAAGCACCATTAACAACAATCGCTGTTACTGTGATTGGAGGATTTACACCATCACTTAAAACAACAGTGACTGTTTGGCCATCTTCAATACCACTGACGGTACCTTTAATAGTAACGTTTGTATCTTCTTCGCTATTTATTACACCATCTTCGGTTTTATCTATTTCAACCGTAATCGCAGCCGTTGCATCTTGAGTAATCACTTGCGTAGTTGTTGCGGCATTACCAAGTAAATCTTGAGCTTCGGCCGTTGCGCTAATTTCACCATCATTTAAAGTCGAAATATCAACATCTAATTGATATTGACCATCGATTACGACAGCTTCAACAATAACTTCATTACCCTCTGAATCTTTTAGAATAACTGATACTGTTTGACCGTCTTCAATACCTACGACAGTACCAGTTATATTAACTAAATTTTCTGAACCACTTATTACGCCATCTTCAGTTTCGTTTACTTCAATAGTAATAATCGCGGTGGTATCTTTTAAGAAAGTTTTTTGAATTTGAGTATCATTTCCAGCTTCATCTATAGTGCTGACTAGTAAAGTAAAGCTACCATCTGCTAAATCTATAAATGGCTCAGGACCAATACTCCATTGACCATTAACTACTGTTGCTTCATAGGTTGCAACTACATTCCCTTCAGAATCAATTATATCAACGGTTACTAACTGTCCATCTTGAACATCTATAACTTCACCAGCAATTTCTAATGGAGTATTTGTATTTAAACCATCTTCAAAATCAATAAATATACTTGCTTGCGTGTCTTTAATTTTTGTTTCGCTAGCTGAGTCATCTTCACTGCCGCCGACTAAAGAAACCCTTGCGGTTACTTCACCGTCATTGAGTCCTGTAATATCAATATTTTCTACAGACCAGAAACCATTTTGAACTTCGGTTGTTATTGTTATTTCATTACCGTCTTGGTCGCTCAATATAATTTGAATCAACGTACCATCGGCAACATTTTCAACAGTGCCTGAAAACTCTAAAGCAACAGCATCATATTTATTTATATATATACCGTCACCGCCTAAACGGCCCACGTTAAATACAGGATCTCGCGTAAACTCAATAAAATTTGGATCTTCTTCTTTAGCCGTTGCATCTGGTGTGGTTTCATAACCAGAATCAGGTACTAATTCCTGCGCTTGACGCGAAATTAATTGAAGCACCATTGCTGCTTGGCTTCCATCAACTCGGCTAGTTTGAGTAGCATTATTGTCAACACTGAGTTGTTCAAACGAAGCATTTTGCCCTAAATCTGTAACAAGCTGTGCTATAATATCTTTTGGAACGATAAAATTTTGATCGCTCTCAGGAAATATAAGTTCGTTACCTTCAAGTTCAATAGCGCTACTATTTAATATTGGTAGGTCTCGTAATTCTTCTGGAACTGAGTCAACTTTAACCCAGTCACCATTTTCCATAACGATCCAAATATTATTTAGTAGCTCAACAATTACAACAGCTTGATTTATATTTTCCAAAATAGATCCTAGGCAATTTACAAAATTAGGTTAAATTAAACGACAATTTATTTGTCTTATAATACATGATAAAGCATTACAAAAAAACAATTTTAAATTACATTAATTTAACATCGTTATTGCTATATATTTATATATAACCAGTATTACATAATTAACAAACAAGAATAAGTAATTCTTTATCACTAACAAAAAAAACAAAACAAAACTAAAAGCTTACTTTAATTCAAAATAAAACATACTTTATAATTTTTTACTTGTACTACTAACATTTAAATTAAATAGATCGAACTCAATTAGTTAACAAAGTATAATAATAACGATCTTTAAATTTAATATGTATGAAAGCAGTCAAAAAAATATGCAAAACTCGCGTTTTATTCCGTTCAGAAAGCAAGATATTGTTGATATATGTAGCGAAGAGCTTAATAGCAGCACACAACAGACATCGTTTAAACAGTTTTGTGATTTATTAGTTAGCCTTATTCATTACGACTACCACACGGTACTTGAAGCACTTAAAAATAACTACGCGCCATTTAACCCTAATAGTGATACCCGCATACTTACTCTAGTCTCTGCTGAGCAAAAAGCACAATGCCAACATGAATTTGCTAAAGATTTCGCTAAAGTATTAAACGCTGCTAATTTTGAAGTGATCACCAATGAAGACTTACAAGACGCATTAAATGAAGAGTCACTATTTAAGGTGCGCCTTGAGGTTGAGTTTGACGACTTTGAAGAAGTGGTATTTTATCGCCGTGGCGAGTCGCAACTCACTGAAACGATTACCAGCTTTTGGGGCCTTCGTAAAAAGCCGCTGCACTTTACTAATTACGACCGTGTTGCTGTGTTTATTCGCTTTAAAGATAGCGCTTATTTTAAAGCTAAAAATAAAACGCCAATGGGATTTGAGCCAAGTTCAACCATAGTAAAGCTGTTTCAAAATGTACCAAAGGCCGATCTCGAAATGCTATTTCCTAATAGTGAAGTACGTATGCGCCCTATCGATAAAGCAATTATTGGCTCATCGGCTTTAGTTGGCGGTGCAGTGGTACTTATTACCAAACTTGGTGCATCAATTGTATTATTGCTTGCTCTGTTTGCTTTTTGGGGTGGCTTTAGAAGTGAAGCTGTAGAAATGACCCAACAACATTTTATTACCTTTGCTATTGGCATGGGAGTATTTGGCAGCTTTATTTTTAAAGAATGGAGTAAGTTTAAAAACCGTAAAATTAAATTTATGAAAGCGCTTAGCGATAATCTCTACTTTAAAAACCTCGATAACAACGCGGGTGTTTTTCACACGCTTATTGATGCTGCCGAAGAAGAAGACATAAAAGAAGCCCTGCTTGCTTATACTTTTTTATTAAAATCAGAAAGTGGCTTAACCGCACAAACGCTTGATGAACAAATAGAGCATTGGTTTAAAAGCAAATATCAGTGCGATCTTGATTTTGAAATTACTGACGCGCTTGAAAAGCTGGTACGTATGCGTTTAGTAACGTGCACTAATGACGTGTATAGCGCAATAAGTTTAGACCATGCAAAAGCTATTCTTGATGAGCGCTGGGATAACCTTTTTCAATATAATTAACCAGTACGGTTTAATTAATAACAAAAAAGCAGCTGAAACTTCAGCTGCTTTTTTATTACATCATTAATAGCTAGTATTTAAGCTAATTCAGCCTCTTTTTGCTTATTAAACTTCGCATGCACTAATTTATAAAGTGCAGGCAATATTAATAGCGTAAGTAGAGTTGATGAAATAATACCGCCAACTACCACGGTTGCCAGTGGTCTTTGTAGCTCAGCGCCAGTACCTGTATTTAGCGCCATAGGGACAAACCCTAAGCTTGCCACTAAAGCGGTCATTAATACTGGACGCAAGCGCGAAAGTGCACCGGTTTGTATCGCATCAATTAAACTAAGCCCATCGGCTCTTAATTGTTTAATAAACGACAGCATAACCACACCGTTTAATACGGCTACGCCACTTAGCGCGATAAAGCCAACGCCTGCCGATATTGATAACGGCATATCGCGTAGCAATAACGCAAGCACGCCACCGGTAAGCGCAAGTGGTACGCCGCTAAATATAATTAACGAATCACGCAGCGATCCAAAGGCGCTGTACAATAAGCCAAATATAAGTAATAAAGTAACCGGCACCACCAGCGATAAACGCTTACTTGCTGATTCTAATTGCTCAAACGTGCCGCCATATTCAATCCAATAACCACTTGGTAAATTAAGATCTGAATTTAAAGCCGCCTGCGCATCACTTACAAAGCTTGCTAAATCGCGCCCTTCTACGTTTGCAGTAACAACTACATTACGTTTACCGCTTTCACGGTTTATTTGATTGGGCCCTTTTTCAATGCTGATTGTCGCCACTTCGCCAAGCGGTACAAATGCAAGGTCTGGGTTAGCACTTTTTGGCACTGCCACCGGCAAACGCGCAAGCTGTGTTATATCCCTAGACCAGCGTTCATCCAAACGCACTAATAACGAAAAACGTTTATCGCCCTCAAAAATAAGCCCTGTTTGCACACCGCCTACCGCAGCGCTCACACTTTGCTGTATATCGGTTACGGTTAAACCTAGTAGCGCCATATGATCGCGAAGCGGCGTAACCGAAAGCGTAGGCAAACCTTCCATTTGCTCAAGGCGTACATCGGTTGCAGCGGTTATGTTTTGCACCAAGGCTGTGGCTTTTTCGCCGTACTGTTTTAATGTTGATAAGTCATCGCCATAAATACGCACTGCAACATCGGCGCGCACACCGGCTATTAACTCGTTAAAGCGCATTTCTATCGGCTGCGTAAATTCATAGTTATTACCTGGCACTTCATTTACTAAATGGCGAATTTGCTTAACGAGTTCTTCTTTAGATAAAGTAGGATTTGGCCATTGATCGCGCGGTTTTAACATTAAAAAAGTGTCGGCAACGTTAGGTGGCATCGGATCGTTTGCTACATCGGGCGTACCAATTTTTGAAAATACTTTTTCAACTTCAGGTATGGCTAAAATGGCTTGCTCTAGCTCTTTTTGCATTTTTACCGATTGCTCAATACCGGTACCGGTAATACGCAGTGCATGCATGGCTATATCGCCTTCATCTAGCTGCGGTAAAAACTCAGCGCCCATATTTTTAACTTTAAAGCCAAGTGCAATCACTAAAATACCCGCAATACATACCATCACCCACGGTAACTTAAGCGATAGACCAAGTAGCGGTTTATAGCCTTTTTTAATACCACGCATAACTGCATTTTCGCTTTCACTCACCTTGCCACGTACGAATACCGCAATAGCGGCAGGTACAAAGGTAACGGCAAAAATAAGTGCGCCAACTAGTGCTGCAACAACGGTAAATGCCATTGGCTGAAACATTTTGCCCTCAACCCCGCTCAGTGCAAATAACGGTAAATACACCAGCATAATAATTAAAATGCCAAATACTGCAGGGCTGAACACTTCTTTAGTGGCGGCGGTTACCACATTTAAACGCTCGTTTAATGTAAGCAACCTGCCATGTTTATGCTGAGCCATACCGAGTTGACGCAGGCAGTTTTCAACCACAATAACAGCGCCATCAACAATTAAACCAAAGTCGATTGCGCCTAGACTCATTAAATTACCCGATACCCGATTACCCACCATGCCTGTAATGGCAAATAACATACTAAGCGGAATAACCATTGCCGTAATCAATGCGCCAGTTACGTTACCCAGTAGTAGCAGTAAAATAACAACCACTAATACAGCACCTTCGAACAGATTAGTTTTTACAGTTTCTATGGTTTTATCAACAAGGGTTGTACGGTCATAAACAGCCTCAACCACAACACCTTCAGGCAAGCTTAGCTGTACGTCTTTGAGTTTATCTGCCATGGCTTTTGCAACTACGCGGCTGTTTTCGCCAATTAGCATCATGGCAGTACCGAGTACGGTTTCTTCACCGTTATAAGTGGCTGCGCCTGTTCTGAGCTCTTTTCCTAAACGCACGTTAGCCACATCCTTTATGCGAACGGGTGCATCATCTCGCTTAGCAACAACCGTGTTGGCTATATCATCAATGCTTTTTAATTGCCCTGGTGAGCGCACTAAATATTGCCCATCAAAGCGCTCTATAAATCCGGCACCTTGATTGCTGTTATTTAATTTAAGAGCAGTAATAACATCGCTTAGCGTGAGCTTGTAAGCGAGTAGTTTTTCGGGCATTGGCGCTACTTGGTACCGGCGCTCAAAGCCACCTTGGCTGTTTATTTCGGTAACGCCTTTCACTTTTAAAAGCTGCGGGCGAATAACCCAATCTTGCAAAGTACGTAAGTCTTCTGCACTAAATGGGGTTCCATCGCCTTTTAATGCGTCTTTATTTGCATGCACCGAGTAAATAAAAATCTCCCCTAGGCCACTGGCAATTGGCCCTAAGTTTGGCTCAATATTGGCAGGTAAGTCTGAGCGAATACTTTGAATGCGCTCACTAATTTGCTGGCGCGCCCAGTAAATATCGGTGCCTTCGTTAAAAATAACGGTTACTTGCGAGAGCCCATAACGCGAAATCGAACGAGTATAATCAAGCTTTGGTATACCCGCCATCGCAGTTTCGATTAAATAGGTAATGCGCTGCTCGCTCTCAAGCGGGGTAAAACCAGGCGCTTTGGTATTTATTTGCACTTGCACGTTAGTAATATCGGGTACGGCGTCAACCGCTAAGTTTTGTGTGTTGTATACGCCAAATCCTGCAAATAAAAGCGTTAGTGCAAGCACCATCATGCGGCGTTTAACCGCAAAAGAAACTATCCAGTTAATCATGCTGTCTCCTAGTGTGAGTGGCTAGCGCCGCTTTTTAAAATATCTGCTTTTATTACATAACTGTTCTCAGTTACGTACTCACTATTAACAGAAAGTCCTTCTAACACTTCAACCCATTCACTATTTTTAGCACCGAGCTTTACAGCGCGTACTTCAAAAACATTACCGTTTTTAATAAACACGCTAGATTTACCGTTAAATTCCTGAATAGCAGTCGCTTTAACGCGTACAGCCGCATTTATATTTGCAGTGCTAATATCGCTATTAACGTGCATGCCTGGTCGCCAATGCCCGTCTGGATTTTTAAGCTCAACCCGAGCGCGCGCAATATGCCCGCCGCTCATCATTGGCGCGATAAAAAACACCTCGCCTTGCGCGTTTAAATGATGGTGTAAGTCGTACACTTTAGCGTTTTGCCCTATGGCTAACTTTTCAATATTTTCAGGAAATGCCGATAGCTCTACCCATACGGTTTCTAAGTTTACTATTTGCATTAGCGCATTATTTGCAAGCTCACCGCGCTTTAAATATTGCTCAGTAATAACACCCGTTATAGGACTTTTTATGATGTAATTTTGCAGTGTTTCGCGGTTAGTTACGCTTGCAAGCTTGTCACCTTTTTTAACGTTTTGACCAATGCTGACAAATATATCGTTAACTAAACCGGTGTAAGGCGCCATTACTTCAACAGTGCCGTGCGCGGTTGGTGCTATTACACCAAATAAAGTATCCATCAGCTCAACACTGCCTGACTGAGCAAGTTGGGTTTTAATACCTGCGCGCTCAATTGCTTGGGTGCTTAGTGTGGTGCGCCCTTCTTCTTGCTCATAATGATAATTTATTTTAGCCCCTTTATAGCGTGCCATAACGTCAAGTTTAAATGAGTGCGGCTCGTTTACACTTACGGTACTTACTAAATAGTCATCTTCTGCTTTAAAGCGAATAAGCTGTGGTTTTTCACTTAAACGCTGCACATTAATAGTTACGCTTAACTGGTTTATATCAACGGCTTTATTATTATCAAAACCATATATTCGCAGCTCCGTATTACCTGCAAATTGCGTTAATTTAAGCTCTAAATCAAGTTTGTTATTGGTTAGTAAAAATCCGCCGTGAGGACCTTTTTCTGCGTGTTCATCTTTATGACCTTCTTCGTGACTTTCTTCATGATTGTCGTCAGATGCCATAGCCGTGCTACTAAATAGCGAGAATGCAAACAGCTGGGTAATTAATAATGCGATAAGAGTTTTATTCATGATTGATGAGTCTCAATTAAAGGTTGGCCAGTTAAACGCTCAAGGGTAAGTAGCACTTGGTACAGCTCGCTATGAGTGGTGATAAGTGCGCGTTTAGAATCAAATAAAGCTTGTTGAGCGTCGAGTAATTGCAGTACCGAAATTTGCCCTTGCTGATAGCTTTTTAAGCTTTGCTTTATAAGCGTTTGTGCTTGTGGAATTACCTGCTGTGTCAACAGCTGTGCTTGCGCAGCTTTACCTTGGTAATACGCGTACAAGGTGCGTATTTGCTGGCGAAGTTGAATGCGTAACTGCCCTTGCTGCTCATTCAGCAGTGCAAGCTGGCTTTGAGCCGCCTCAATATTCCCGCTGTTAGAATTACTCAGTTGTAGCGGCATAGAAAACGAAAATACAAACGAGCTGGCATCTGTTTGTTGGTTATAACGCACGCCGCCGCTAAGTGTTAAATCACTTTCCCCGTTTGATTTTTGTAGCGATAAGTTAGCCGTTTGCTGCATATATTGCTGCTGTAACAAAGCAAAGTCTGGTGCTGTATTTACTGCATCAAGTAATGCTTGCTCATTTTTAAGCTCTGTAACTGTAGATAAATCCCCAGCATAATAATCACTCACTAGCGGTTCTTGCCAAAGCTCATTAAGTGCTAAGCGCGAGCGTTCAAATTCACTTTGTAGCATTGCAGTATTTAAATCTACTTGGCTTAATGCATAGCGCATACGTGTTACATCAGCTTGTGAAACCGCACCCGCTTCAGCGCGTTTTTCTATTGCTTTAAGCGCCTGCTTAACAGTACTTTTACGTTCCTCATTTAAAGCTATTAACGCCTGAAATTTAAGTACTTGGTAATAACGCTCAGTAGTAGTAGCAAAAAGCGCTAAGCGCGTATTTTTATACTCAATTGTTTGCGCTTTTATATTTGCAGTCGCGTAATTAACGCGGTTCTGGCGTTTATCGCCAAGCTCTATTAATTGACTCAGTGCAAGTGTGTACTGCGCCCCCGAAAATGCATGGGAGCCGTGGGTCCCTAAAAAATTTTCAGCTTCAAAACTCATCTCTGGATTAGGTGCAAGCGCAGCCTGGGTTTTAAGCGCACTCAATATTTTTTGATGATAAGGGTAGCGTTTAAGCTGTAAGTTTTGCTGCTCAGTATTTGTAAGCGCTTGCTTAAGGGTTAATACTTTTTGATTTTCGCTGTTAGCAAATGCGCTAAATACAGGCAATACGCACAGTAGCGCCACCAGCGTTATTGGTTTTTTATTCATATAGCGTGTCCGTTTTTAACAAACAGTGGGTGTGTTACAAATCGTAAGCACCCTAAATAGGCAAAATAGTACCTTTAACGCATATAAGCGCAGGCAATAAAATGCACTGAAATTATCTAAAAAATAATTAAACTAGCTAAGTGAATTAGGTGGCGGAACATCTGGCGGATAATTTAAGCCTTTGTAACAAGCTGGCTGCGTTGCTTGGCTTTGCTCAGGACTTATTGGATGATTTAGCGTACTGTAGTAACCACAGTGGCAATGTTGATGGGCATGAATTTCAGTAGGTGATTGAGCGTCTTCATCTTCTAAACTTGTTTGAGAATGAATATGGGTAACGTGATCGACTTCTTCTTGTAAATGATACACGGCCGCGTCACAGCTAATAAAGCTGTGTACAAGCACTAGGAGTATCACGACTAAAAAGTAGTTTGAGCGCATTGCGACCTATAAAATCCAAAAATACAATTAACAACGCACGCACAATACATTAAACACTTCAAAAAGTAACGAGCTACTTTCTATACATTGATGGCGACACACCTACCGACTTCTTAAAACGTTTGGAAAAAATAAAAATATTTGAATACCCCACATAACTTGCCACATGCGAAATTGGCCAAGCCGTGTTTAACAGTAAGTTTTTAGCACGTTCAATGCGTAAATGAATAAGTTGTTGTATTGGGCTTTTACCAAATAGCGCTTGGCATAAACGGTGTAAATGCGGCGATGAGTAATGCACATGCTCGCACATTGCCTCTATTGTCCAATCAAACTGTAAGCGCTTATCTACCTCTTCAAACAAACTAATTAAACGGTTATGCGCCGCACCCTGTGAGTTATTTTGCAGCGTAGCATTTAAGTAATGACTTAAAATAGGCATGACGCTTTCGCGTAAATTAGCATTAGGCTCGCTATATAAAAGCTCCATAGCAAGGTGTAACGGCTCAAGCTTTTGATCGGTTAACACCAATGCTTGCGCTAAATTTAAATGCTGCCAACGTTTAGTGTTTGCAAGGTTTAACCAAATAACATCCCAATGTTCAGCATCAATTTTAATTTCAAAGCTTTGCTTAGCGGGTAGCACAATAAGTGTATTGGCATTAAGTGTGTACTGCTCATTTTGTGTTGTTAATTTACCCTGCCCAGCAAGTGTATAAAAAAGTGTATGTTCTAGCGGTGCTGAGCGTGCTACGCAATAACGACCCGATAGGTTTGAGCAACCCGCAAGTGCTATTTCAAGGTTTGGTATTTGCGCGAGCGTTTGTGAATCAATAAAGCGTTCTATACAGCGCGGACCAATATCGAGTATATCTTTAATGTTATAGCGCATAATTACAATGATAGTTTTGGATAAATAAAAGAGAGCTTTAAGCATAACCCTTGCGATTATTTTTAGCTATATTTAGCAAATTATAATTGCCCGCTTATGCAATAGGATAAACATGACCTCTTTAGAGCACATAATTAATCGCCGCGATTGGGAAAACCCAATTTCAGTACAAGTTAATCAAGTAAAAGCGCACAGCCCACTCAATGGTTTTAAAAGCGTTGAACATGCCCGTACTAACACACAATCGCAAAAGCAAAGTTTAAACGGTCAGTGGGATTTTAAATTATTTGATAAACCCGAAGCGGTCGATGAGTCGTTGCTAAGTAAAACACTAAACAGCGACTGGCAAAGCATTACAGTGCCTTCTAACTGGCAATTACACGGTTTTGATAAACCTATTTACTGTAATGTTAAATACCCGTTTGCAGTTAACCCGCCTTTTGTACCAAGCGATAACCCTACAGGCTGTTACCGCACTGAATTTACGATTACGGCGGATCAATTAGCTCAGCGTAATCATATTATTTTTGAAGGCGTTAACTCGGCGTTTCACCTTTGGTGTAACGGGCAATGGGTGGGCTACTCGCAGGATAGCCGCTTACCAAGCGAATTTGATTTAAGCAAACTGTTAGTGGCTGGCACCAACCGCATTGCGGTTATGGTTATTCGCTGGAGCGATGGCAGTTACTTAGAAGATCAAGACATGTGGTGGCTAAGCGGTATATTCCGCGATGTTAACTTACTTACAAAACCACAAAAACAAATACGTGATGTGTTTATAACCCCCGATTTAGACGCTTGCTACCGTGATGCAACGCTACATATAAAAACCGCGATTAATGCGCCAAATAACTATCAAGTAGCAGTGCAAGTTTTTGATAACGAGCAAGCACTGTGCGAGCCACAGATTCAAAGCACTAACAATAAACGTGTTGATGAAAAAGGCGGCTGGAGCGATGTCGTATTTCAAACAATTGATATACAAAGCCCTAAGAAATGGACCGCCGAAACCCCTTACTTATACAGCTGTGTTGTAAGCCTGTTAGATGAGCAAGGCAACACTGTAGATGTAGAAGCCTACAACATTGGCTTTAGAAAAGTAGAAATGCTTAACGGGCAGCTTTGCCTAAACGGCAAGCCGCTACTTATTCGCGGCGTTAACCGCCACGAGCACCACCCTGAAAACGGTCATACAGTTACTACCGCCGATATGATTGAAGATATTAAGCTGATGAAGCAAAATAACTTTAACGCCGTGCGTACTGCTCACTACCCTAACCATCCACGCTTTTACGAGTTATGTGACGAGCTAGGTTTATACGTAGTAGATGAAGCCAATATAGAAACCCACGGCATGTTTCCTATGGGGCGTTTAGCGAGCGATCCGCAGTGGGCCGGTGCATTTATGTCGCGCTATACGCAAATGGTTGAGCGCGACAAAAACCACGCCTCAATTATTATTTGGTCATTGGGTAACGAATGCGGGCACGGTGCAAATCATGATGCTATGTACGGCTGGTCAAAAAGCTTTGACCCCTCTCGCCCAGTGCAATACGAGGGCGGCGGCGCAAATACAACGGCTACCGACATTATTTGTCCAATGTACGCCCGTGTAGATACCGATATTGAAGACGATGCGGTACCTAAATACTCTATTAAAAAATGGTTGAGCCTACCGGGTGAAACTCGCCCACTTATTTTATGTGAATACGCCCATGCAATGGGTAACAGCCTAGGTAGCTTTGACGATTACTGGCAAGCATTTAGAGAATACCCACGCCTGCAAGGCGGCTTTATTTGGGATTGGGTAGATCAAGGTTTATCTAAAACAGACGAAAACGGTGAGCATTACTGGGCTTACGGTGGCGACTTTGGTGATGAACTAAATGACCGACAGTTTTGTATAAACGGCTTATTGTTCCCAGACCGAACACCGCACCCTAGCCTGTTTGAAGCTAAATACAGCCAGCAACATTTACAATTTACATTGCGTGAGCAAAATCAAAACCAATACACCATTGATGTATTTAGCGATTACGTATTTAGACATACCGATAACGAAAAGCTTATTTGGCAGTTAATGCAAAATGGCGTGTGTGTTGAGCAAGGCGAGCAAGTACTTAATATAGCGCCGCAAAGTACGCACACGTTAACGATTAAAACTAAAACAGCGTTTGAGCAAGGTGCGCAATATTACCTTAATTTAGATGTAGCACTAATTAACGACTCACACTTTGCAAGCGCTCAACATATTATGGATACGGCGCAGTTTAAGTTAATGAACAGTAATAATTTAAACGATAAATCATTTACACCAACCTCCAAGCAAAGCGCTATAAATATTAGCGAAACCGATTCTCACCTAAGTATTGAAAACGATAAGTTTAAACTTGTTTTTAGCAAGCAATCAGGGCTTATAGAGCAGTGGTTACAAAACGATACTCTGGTTATTAGTAGCCCACTGGTTGATAGCTTTTATCGTGCGCCACTTGATAACGACATTGGTGTAAGCGAAGTAGATAACCTAGATCCTAATGCGTGGGAGGCTCGTTGGTTGCGTGCAGGTATAGGGCAATGGCAGCGCACATGTAGCTCAATTCACGCAGTGCAATCAAGTGTTGATGTACGTATTACTTGTGTATTTAATTACGAGTTTAACGGCGTGCTACAGGCTCAAACACAGTGGCTATATACACTAAATAATACCGGTAATATTAGCCTAAATATTAACGTGCACTTAAACGATACCCTGCCGCCAATGCCGCGTATAGGGCTAAGTACAACGCTTAACAAGCAAAGCGATACAAAAGTAAACTGGCTAGGTTTAGGGCCTTTCGAAAACTACCCAGATCGCAAAGCCGCAGCACGTTTAGGTTATTACAGCTTGAGCTTAAATGAGCTACATACCCCGTATATATTCCCAACTGATAATGGACTGCGTAGCGATTGCCAATTACTGAGTATTAATAATTTAACCGTGACTGGCGCGTTTTTGTTTGCAGCTAGCGAGTATTCTCAAAGTATGTTAACTCAGGCGAAACACACTAACGAACTAATTGCTGATGATTGCGTACATGTGCATATTGATCATCAACATATGGGCGTGGGTGGTGATGACTCGTGGAGCCCAAGCACCCATAAAGAATATTTACTTGAGCAAAAGCAGTATAGTTATTCTTTAACTTTTTCAGCTAAATAGGTTATTTAAACAAAAGCAGCGGCCAAATTAGCCGCTGTTTTTTAAATTTATAAACGTTATTTATTAGCTAGTTTTTTAGCTAATACGTTATCAAGCGAAAAACTTCCCGCTCCTTGAATGGCAAGTGCAGCCATTACAACAAGTAACGTTAACGCATATTCGTAGCCATTGTTTGCCATAAACAAACCATTACTAATATGCACGCTAAAAATAGCAATTAGCATAGTAAAGCCAGCAATAACCGCTGCTGGGCGTGTTAATAAACCAATAACCAAGGCAATACCACCAAAAAACTCTGCACTACCGGCCATCATTGCTAACCAGTAGCCTGGCTCTAAACCAATACTCGCCATCCATTGACCTGTACCTTCAAGGCCATAACCGCCAAACCAAGCAAATAATTTTTGTGCACCATGCGCAGCTAAAATAAGGCCCACAGGCACTCGTAAAATTAATGCTGCTGCGCCTGCTTTTGAGCTAAGTAATGTGTTTAGTAATTTCATGAGTTTTAGTCCTGTTTAATTTATTTGAGCGTTAGATTTCTTCTAACCGTTGAGCACAGTTTACTATCATCATTTGCAAACATTAATACCAGCATTATTGGTTAATTATCAATGCAGTGTTTTTAATTTATTTAATACCAATTCGCTTAATTAAGTGATCTATTTTGAGGATGGAAAAACGTGTTGATAACTAGGCAAAAAATTTGCTATTTAGTTGTTCTAAATGAGAATTTTTTAACGCAAATAGCGATACGTTTAGCCCCGCAAAATGATTAAGTATTATTGCGGATTGGTATAACTCACAAAAAAGCCGCTAGCTTTAAACGTTAGCGGCTTTAAGTTTTAAGTTACTTTAAAATGATTAAGCAACAGCTTGCTCTAAAATTTCGCGGCTTTCTTTAAGCGTAATAGCTTGGTTTTCACCAAGTGCTAGCATGCCATGCGCTTCAAGTTTGCCAATAATGTTGTCAATCGCAGCGGCTTTATCATCGCCATGCTCAGTAAGCACAGTTGCTACGTCAAGGCTGTGGTAAAACGCTTCAATTGCTTCAATTGTTTTCTCAGCTAAGTCGTCAGATTGCTCAAGACCAAATACGTTTTTACCCATTTGCTCAAGCTTTGCTTTTTTAACTGCAAATTGGTTGCGTAGTAAAGAAGGCTGAACAATAGCAAGTGAACGAGCATGATCAACACCGTAAGCAGCTGTAAGTTCGTGGCCAATCATGTGTGTTGCCCAATCTTGCGATACACCAGAACCAATTAAACCATTAAGTGCTTGGTTAGCTGCCCACATAAGGTTTGCACGCCATGCATCGTCTTGGTTTTCAAAGTTATCGCCCAGTGTTTTAAGCGTTCTTAATAGTGCCTCTGCGTAACCTTCTTGAACCAATGCTGTTTCAGGGAATGTTAGGTACTGCTCACAGGTATGAACCCATGCATCTACTAATCCATTCACAAGTTGGCGCTGTGGTAATGTTTTCATTACATCAGGGTCCATAATCGCAAATTTAGGAAGTACTTCTGGTGATGCAAACGGTAGTTTTTGCTTCGTTGCTTCTTTGCTCACAACTGAGTTTTGGTTAGACTCTGAACCCGTTGCAGGCAATGTTAATATTGCACCAATTGGTAATGCACTAGTAATAGTGTGCTTACCAGTAGGAATATCCCAACCTTCTCCATCATAAACTGCAGATGCTGCAATGTATTTAACGCCGTCGATTACTGAACCGCCGCCTACACCTAGTACAAAGTCGATGCCTTGTTCTTTACAAATTTTTACTGCTTGGTCTAGTACTTCTATAGTTGGGTTAGCGCCTACACCCGAAAATTCAACCCAGTCAAAGCCTTCAAGTGCTGCTGCAACTTGGTCGTACACGCCGTTCTTTTTAATTGAACCGCCGCCGTACACTACAAGTACTTTTTGATCCTTTGCGATCAAATCAGTTAGTGAGGCAATTTGTTCTTGGCCGAACTGGATAAGTGTTGGGTTTACGTAGCTAAATTTCATTATTTTGCTCCTAGGTGACGGTTAAATACTAAATATAATGCTTAGTTACTCACTAAGCTAAACTTCAATGAGTGCATATTAGTGGCAAAACAAACATAAAAAAAGCCCAATAACTCGCAAAAGCTTGCCTAAAACTGTCAACATTGATATTTTAAGCAAAATCCGTACGATAGTAGATGCTTTAATGTCCTCAATAGCCAACATGATGCAAAAATTTGCAGAGCACAATAATTTACTTAACTTTGAAGGCAACATGGAAACCATTATTCCAGGTGTGTATTTTCATCGTGCAAGTAAAAGCTCGCCGCGCCAGCCACTTATATATAACTCAGGTATTATTATTGTTGGGCAAGGACATAAAATAATTCACTTCCCTGATCATCAAATAAAGTATGGCGAAGGTGACTACCTTGTTTTAGGTGTGCCTGTACCACTTGAGTGCGAAGCTTTTACCGATAACAACCTGCCTGTTATGGGTATTGTTATAGATATAAACCCGGTAATGTTACATAAATTAGTAAACCAAATTGGTACACATAAGCCATTCACTACTGGGCAAATGAGTGGCGTTCAATCGGCTAAAATAGATGGTGCAATGGAGCAAGTAACCCACCGTTTACTTAGTGTGCTTAATAACCCCATTGAGGCTGACGTTTTTGGCGAAGATATAGTAAAAGAATTGGTATACCGCGTACTTTGTGGTCCACAAGGACATACTTTAATAGGGCTTGCTATGCATGATGGGCATTATGCGCGTATCGCCCGTACGCTCTCAACTATGCACAGTAGTTATGCCAATCAAATTACAGTTGAAGGATTAGCTGAAGATGTAAACATGAGCGTATCATCGTTCCATCGTGCTTTTAGGCAAGTAACGTTTGAGTCACCTTTGCAGTATTTAAAAAAAGTACGCTTAGCTAAAGCTAAAGAGCTTATAACCACTAGTGGAAGCAAAGCCAACGAAGCCGCATTAAAGGTTGGCTATACGAGCCCATCGCAATTTAGCCGCGAATTTAAACGCCACTTTAATAAAACACCTAGTGAAATGTTAACTCAACTACATAGCTAAAGATAATGGTCTTAGAGATGTAAATTAACCGAGCGAGTTAATCTTAAGCACTGCTTTTTTGGTGTTTAGCAAAGCTTGCTTAGTAAATTGGCGATTAATAAGTTGGCTAAAAATAATAGTAAATAACGTTGAGCAAATGGCAGCTGTTGCGTACACCTGCCAAATCATAAAATTATGTTTTAACATAAACGCAATCACCGCAAAAAATACACATCCACCTAATGAACCAATAATACCGCCATTAAGAATTTTAAACGTTGAGGCTTGTTTGTCACTAAAGTGGGCAACACTGCCCATTACCGCCAAAATAACCGGAAAGGTAGAGATTAACCCGCTCCACGCAGACCCTATATGCTGTGATATAAACGTAACAAGCACGATAAAGCTCGTCACTAATATCATTTTTACCGGAAGCTCCCAGCGGGCATTTAATGGTTTTGCATCAACTGATATATTTAGCTTTGTAGAGATAATAGTTAAACCGAGTAAAATACAAAGCGAAACCACACTCGCCACAATAATATTCACTGGTAAAAATAAAGTAATAACGCTAAATACACACCAAATACTTAACGCTGTAAAAAGCGATTTAAGCATTCCAAACCTTCGTGATACAACCAAGTAACTAAAACAAAATAAACCTATGCCGCTCATTCCATATAAAGATGCCACAGCAGAGTTTGCAGCAAATAATTTACCTTGCTCTAATGCTATAAAATAAGAAATAGGCCCAGAGGTAATAGGCAAGCCAGGAATTATGCCGCTAACAAAACTACCAAAGCGTTTTTGGGCGAATGTTATTAGTAAAATAAGCAAAGGTGCAATTATGAGTTTAAGCAGCATAAATAACAATAAAGTATGAGAGTTTAAATTAAGTCTACGTGTCTATACCTACATTGTAGAGTGAATAAAAATCATGTATGTAGCGTAATTTTTTTCACCTGTAAGTATTAACTAATTTATCAAAACACTGATTAATAGTTATAAAAAAACCACTTATTAAAGTGGTTTTTTAGCTTAACTTAAACAACAGCATTTATACTTTTTTAAATAAAACCTCTGGGTTTACCATGGTTTTCATTTCAAGCACATTGCCATTTGGATCTTCAATAAAAAACGTTTCTTGCTCAAACTCATCACCAATAAAACGGCGGTATGGTTTATCTAGGTATTCAATACCCGCATCTTCAATACGTTTTTTTAATCCATTAAATTCATCTTCAGATAAGTGAATCCCAAAGTGAGGTACTGCTACAGCTCCCATATCAACATCATGGCGAACTGTTGGTAAGCGCTCAACACTTTGGTGCAAGGTAAGTTCATTACCCCAAAAGTCTATATCTACCCAGCGACCTTCTTCACTGTTACCGGTTTTACAGCCTAGTACGTCACAATAAAACGCTTTAGCCACTTTTAAATCGCCAGCCGGAATAGCCAGATGCAAACAGTTAGACATAAATAACCCTTGGTTAACACTTTAATACATTAAATTATCGCCATTATACATAATTTGTGATTTATAGGACATTAACAACGATACTATTAAGCATATTTAATACCTAAAAGTCGTTTAAAAAACATGCTTTTTAAATGTGTAATTACTTATAACATTTATTTGTTAGAGAGTATTAGAAAGCGCAAAAGGATTAGTTTAAAATGCGCCGCTATGATTAAATTCTTACTTTTAAAATTCATTACTTTCTTTTTAGGCTTTGTAGCTTGCTTTGCTATGCACACTACTTTTGCACTGCCTTTAGTAATTTCTGCTGCGCTAACGGGGCTTATAGGCTCGTTTATTCCCTTTCCTGCGCGTTATAAAAATCATCCTTATGCTGCAATTTATGCTGGTAGCTTTGCCGGTATGTGTTCAACCCATTTAATTACCAGTTACTGGGAAATTGCTATTATTTCGCTTATTGGCTCAAGTTTGTATGTGCTTACTATGAATATGTTTACTGGCTTTGGCGGTAAGCTTGGCAGTGTTGCCTTTGCTAGTGTGGCACTTTTTGTATTAGCTAAAGGAATTGTATTATGAGTATTAAATACCCGTTACTTGTACTGCTTGGTGCCTTTTTAACATTTTACTTGGCTAAACATAGCCGCTTTGATGGGGTTAGAGCGTCGTCTTCACTTTCCATTATTGCTTATTTAATTTTTAGCGCTTTAAATTTGAACTCCGATTTATACGCAATTGTATTTTTTGGCGGCACATTCATAGGTATGAGCGCCCCACATCGATTTGGTATTTATACCGTAGCAAGCTCATCTATTTTGTTTTCAATATTATTTGAGTTCCTTGTACCAAAACTTGACGGCTACGGCGGTGCGTTGGGTATTAGTGCATTTTTATCTGTATGTATCTGCCATACTTGTATTTTGTTAGGTGCCCCAAGAAGTAAAAAACCGCCACCAGTTAAATAAAAAGTGGAAACTAGGCTGATTTTTATCCTGACATTAACTTTAATATATTTAAAAATTAGAGTGTAAAATATTCATGTTTTAGCCTGTTCCTTTTTTCTGCAAGTCTGTTAGAATCTTCCGCGAACTTTATTTACCCTAAATAAAGACAATCATATATGGATTTATGAAAATGAAAAAACTAATCGCAGTAGCAGCTCTATCTTTACTTCCTTTCTCAAACGCAATGGCTGACCAAGATATTGGTTGTGGTCTTGGTTCTATGTTATTTGCAGGTCAGCAAGGTAAAGGCGTTAAAATTTTAGGCGCTACAACAAACGGTACATCTGGTAACCAAACTTTTGGTATCACTTTTGGTACTCTTGGTTGTGATGGTACTGGTACAGTAACTTCTTCAGAAAAAATCGCTTTATTCATTGACGGTAACATGGAGCAACTTGCTCGTGATATGTCAAAAGGTGAAGGCGAAACTTTAGCTACTCTAGCTGAAGCTTGGGGTGTTGCAGATCAAGATAAAGCAGCGTTCAATAAGCTTGCTCAAGCACAGTTTTCTTCAGTATTTACTTCTGAAAACGTGACTTCACAAACAGTTTTAGAAAACCTAAACACTGTTCTTGCAAGTAACGCACAACTTGCTTCTTATACTCTTTCTTAATCAGCTAAATTAGCCGGTTTTATACGTATAAATAAAGCCGCTGGAGTATTTCTCTAGCGGCTTTTGTAATTTAGTGATTATGAAAAAAATATTATTTGGTTTACTGCTCGCACTTTTTAGTACTTACTCAAACGCTCAAAGTATTGAAACAAATACATTAGCAACACACCCTTACTGGCTTAAATTAGGTCACTACCGCGGGGCCATATTTGGTGATTGGAAAAGTGAAGTAGACAGTGCTGAGTTTTTTTTATCTCCTACAGGTAAAACAAGCCCATATGACGAACTTAAAGCCACTATAGCCGCATTTAGTGGTAAAAATACTGACCCAAAAACAACACAATATCGTTGTCAGTTTCCTGCACGTTATAAATGGCTAAAAACAAAAATTAAAAATAACTGGCCCGAACTTAATTGCCCAGAGCTACAGGCGTGGCAAAAAATAATAAACCCTAGAGGGGTTACGTTAGTTTTTCCAACTGCATTTATGAATAGCCCATCATCAATGTTTGGCCACACTTTACTTCGTATTGATGCAAAAGATCAGACTCGCCATAAAGAGTTGCTCGCATTCGCAGTTAATTTTGCAGCAGAACCAGACGGCTCAGATAACGCAGCTATGTATGCACTAAAAGGCTTGATTGGCAGCTACCCTGGTAAGTTTTCACTTATGCCGTACTATAAAAAAGTACGCGAATATAATGACTTAGAATCTCGTGATATTTGGGAATATAAACTTAATTTATCAGAGCCACAGGTAGAGCTCATTTTATTGCACTTGTGGGAACTACAATTAGCTACATTCGATTACTTTTTTATTGATGAAAACTGCTCTTACCAATTACTTGCATTATTACAACTTGCGCAAGAGGACCTTGATTTAACATCGTCATTTAATATGCAAGCTATTCCATCAGATACCGTTGCAGTACTAAGAAATAACAACTTATTACAAACACCTAATTACCGCCCTGCTTTTGGTACTAAGCTATACCATTACTCTACTCAGATGACTGACGAACAACTTGATGATGCAAGAGAGTTAATGCAAGGTGGCTCTCTCAATACTCGTAATTACTCACAGTCGCAATTAGTCGCTATATTAGAAATGGCGTATGAATGGTTAAATTTTGAGTTTTACGATAAAGCATTAAATCGTGAAGAAATTGCCCCGCGACTAACTAAGCTACTCCTAATGCGCAGCAAATATAAAGTAGCTTCGCCATTTACTAAGCCAAGCCGCCCTATTGCTTCTCCAGAGCAAGGTCATGGTTCTTCTAAAGTATCGCTAGGTAGGGTACAAAATAATAACCAAGCAAACCTTACAAATTTTGGTTATAGGCTTGCGTATCATGACTTACTAGATAGGCCTGAAGGTTTTATAGCGGGTGCACAAATTAGTTTTTTTGATTTGGAAACCTCTATTACTGACGAAGGAAATGCAGATATTGAACATTTTTACTTATTAGATACTATGTCGCTTGCACCCGATAACCGCGTATTTGATAGCTGGTCGTGGAACTTTAAAATGGGCTTTGACCGACAACCAAGTGACAGTAAACGTTTAGGCCGCTTTTTTACAAAAGGAGGTTATGGTAAATCTTATGGCGATCCTAATAATGTACACGGCTATATTCTTGGTCAATTTGAGCTAAATACAGGCGATATAACCGACCGACTTAGTACAGGAATAGGCAGCGAAGCCGGTGTAATTTGGCAAATAAACAATAACCATAAACTCGCTTTAACTGGCAATATATTATGGCTAACTGATAACGCAGCAAGTAAGCACAGCGAAATAGCTGTAACATGGAATTACGCTGTTTCTCGCAATGTATCGCTGCGCAGCAAATTACAGCATGCTCAATGGCATAGCCATAATTCATCAATGAGTTTAGCTATACAGTTTTACTTTTAACTTATTCAACATTATTTATGTTTAATGCTACTTGTAGGGTAGCCAAATAGCACTCTACATTTAGCTTTTATTCCTGATGCCTTATAAACACTTTTAAATAAGTGCTCCCACTGATGAAATGTAATAACGACTGGGTTATTGCTATTAAGCTGCCCTATAATGCCGTATTTACAAGGCTTTGATTTATCTTCTTCTACAAAGGTGCCAAATAACTTATCCCAAATAATAAGTACACCTGCAAAATTTTTATCAAGGTAACCTGCATTTATTGCGTGATGAACTCGATGATGCGAAGGCGTATTAAAGACTTTTTCAAACCAGCCTAACTTACTCACTATTTGAGTATGTACAAAAAATTGATACGCCAAATTTAATGCAACCACGCTAAATACTGTTAGCGGTTCAAATCCAATTAAAATCATAGGTAGCCAAAACATCCACATACCGGCTACGGGGTACATTAAGCTTTGCCTAAATGCGGTGGTGAAATTCATTTTAGTTGAACTATGGTGCACCACATGTGCAGCCCACAACCAATGAATATGATGCGATGCTTTATGAAACCAATAATACAAAAAATCTTGCAGTAAAAATGCAAATGCAATACTTAATATACTCACTTCAATATCAAACAATCTATAGTCATACAACCAATTAAATAAAGGCATTAATAGCAGTAACTCAATAGCATCGGCGCCTTGGTGCAATAGTGCTAACACTGTATTTGCTAGGCTATCTTTTATGTCGTAATAGCGCTTAAACTTAATAAACTCAGAGCAAACAAATATCAAAAATAATGGACTCAGAGCGAGTAAAATAATTTCTGAGTTCATGCTTTACCCACCAAAAAATAATTATTTAAATTGTTTAACGCTTGGGTTATATCTTTTGTAATAACATATTTAAGTAATGCATTTGGCATCCACCACGGAGCTGAGCAGCTTATGCAATAGTTAAGTTCGGTAACTAAAGTATTGATGTATTTATTTGCAATGAGGTATATATCGCCTCGATGATTAGCTACTGGTTTATCGCCTACTATTTGATAACTGATATGATTTTGATCGGCACTGATTATTTGCTCTGAAAACGTTATTTTACCTATTTTTACTTGCCTAACAGATCCTTTCCCGCCTTCTATTTGCCCTTCGTTTTGTGCTTGTAGCAGCTTAAATTTGGCATTAAAAAATCGATGCAACTGTTGATGATCCAATAGTGTGCTTATTATTTGCTTTGGCTGTGCATTAAGCGTTTGTTTAATTGTTATAAGTATCATTTTTACAGCAAGAGGTTATTAGGCATTCAACTAGCATATAAAAATTTAACGTGGCAAACTTGCTAATACACGACTATTTTTTAGCTTTAGATGACAAATGCACACATTAGCTGATCATTACTTTTCAAGTATTCTTGATTACTTACAAGCGCAAGGCATTAATACTAAAACGGCTTTGCACGCTATTAGCTTTGACGAATTTAGTAATCAGCATACCCATCAATTAGCGCCGCGTATTAGTTTAAATAGTTACAATGCTTTATTAGTTTATGGCAAGAAAACACTTAACGACCCTCTTTTTGGTTTTACCCTAGGTCAGCAAATTCGCACTGCTGACTACGGCGTTTTAGGTTACTTAATTGAATCAAGCGATAACTTAAGCAGTGCCATTAAAGCATTGTTAAGCTACGACAGCTTGGTGGCTGATATTGGTAAGGCCAAGTTTGAACTAAATACTGATACAGCAACTATTCGTTGGATTGCTCATCAAAGTTGTAATGAGCATGTAGTTTTACGAAACATGACCGCGTGGGTAAGTGTAATTCGCCAGTTAATAAACTTAACGCTTTCGCCAAGTAGTATTAGTTTCACTTATAATTGGTTGCCATTGCAAAGACGCGCCCTTGAATCATGGTTTAAATGCCCTGTAAAAAGCAGTGCTGAATATAATCAAATTAGCTTTCCGAGCCATTATTTAACGCTGCCCTTTAAAACCGATAACGCCATTATTAATTCTACTTTTAAGCAATTGTCAGAGCAGCAACTCTCTAATTTTAAAAGCCAGCAGCGTATTGACGATAAAGTTAATCAGTTACTTACAGCTAAAACCACCTTGCAAAACTGTAACCTAATAGGCATAGCTGATGCACTCAATTTAACACCCCGAACGCTACAACGACGCTTAAAAGAACAAAACTTAACCTTTGCTCAGTTACTTGAAAAAGAACGTAAAAAACGTGCAGATACATTAATAGCCAGCATGCCACTTGCTGATTTATCTAATATTTTAGGATTTAAAGATCAAAGCTCTTTTAATCGCGCATTTTTACGCTGGCATAAGTGCTCGCCATTAAAATTTACAAAAAGCGCTAAATCAAAGTAAGGTGCTAATGCTGTTTATTTACATTAAATAAACATAAAATGTATACCTTTTAAGCAGCACTCTTTACACTAGCGATAATATTATTTAAAAAGATTTGTTTATGTTAGTGCGTGTTGTATTTAGTGCCTGTGTATTTATGTTTTATAGCGCCATATGTAACGCAGACCCCGTCACATTTATAGCTGAAGACCTTCCTCCTTATCACTTTAAAAATCAGCAAGGTGAAGTAAGCGGCGCTTTAGTCGACATTGCCAAAGCCGTTGTGAAGCAAACAAACTTAACCGCTAATTTTGAAATAATGCCTATGGCCCGCGTTTTTAAAGAGCATCAAACAAGTACCAACGCGATAATGTTGTCTTTGTTAAAAACCCCAGAGCGGATTAATAAATATACGTGGTTAGGCGAAGTGTACTTCGCAGATGCCTATTTAATTAGTTTAAAAAACCATGTAGATGAAGTCGTTCACTTAAATTTTGCTAAAGAGTATAAAGTAGCAACCATTCGAGGCTACCTGAGTGAGGCCTACTTAAAGCAAAAAGGCTTTACCGAAAACAAAAACTTGATACTGGTCAGCTACTATAACCAACTTTGGCAAATGCTTTATAAAAACCGAATCGACTTTGTAGTAACTAATACACTTACACTTGATAACGAGTTAAAAAGCCTAGAACTCGATCCTAGCCTAATAACAAAACGAATTCATTTAAGCGATCTGCCCTCTTCACTTAATTTTGCAGCAAGTAAGCAACTTAATCCTAAAACAGCTAAAGCACTCTCTGACGCATTAAATAATATTAAAGAAAATGGTGAATACCGTGCCATTTTAAACAAGTGGCAACTTTTATTACCAAACACGACTAACTTGCAGCACTAACCATGGTTAAAGCCCGACATTAGTTATTGGCAGTGGTTATTTAGTTATTTGCTGAACACAGCAAAGCGAACTACAAAATTAATACCCCCCGAAAAAACTACACTTTAGCGCCAAAGGCCACGTTAAACATCATTAAGAGAATAGCCAAGCACATAAAAAATACATACCCCAAACACCTCCATAAAAGCCGTTAAAAAACACCTCAACCAAATTGGTATAACAAAAAATCATTTAAAAAATATTTAACTTTACCAATTGGTAAGTTTTAATTGTTAAATTGGTATGCTAGATTGAGATTAAACGATGCCTGTACCGCACAATTTTTACTTCATCACACAGAGACAATAATGATAAAAAATACATCCACATTTAAACTTACGGCTTTAGCCGTTATCACCCCTTTACTTTTTACCGCTTGTTCAAGTACCCAAAGCACTAATCAGCAAAGCGATGCGCCTGTACCTGCAACAAAGTTTGATTTATCTCACTGGAAAATAAATGTACCAGTTGATTTAAACAACGACGGTAAAATTGATGAAATAGATGTAGAAGAAATTCAGACTTACGCACACCCTGATTTTTTCTATCTTGATGATAAAGGCTACATGGTATTTACCTCCCCTAATAAAGCGCTTACAAGTGCCAATTCTACTAATACCCGTAGTGAACTTAGACAAATGATCCGTGGATCAAATACTAAAATTAAAACTAAACACTCTAAAAACAACTTTGCTTTAGCTGTTCACCCGCTATCTGATCGATTTGGTTCTGTTGGTGGAAAAATGGAAGCAACGTTAAAAGTAGATCACGTTGCACTTCGTGCGACTGATCCTGATAAAAAAGCGGCTTACTCGGTTGTTGTAGGGCAAATTCACGCAGGTAAAGATCAGGCACTTATTGATACCAAGCTTGGTTATGGCTGGGGCAATGAACCACTTAAAATATATTACAAAAAATGGCCAGGACATAAAACAGGCTCAGTTTTTTGGAACTACGAACGTAACTTAGCTAAAACAAATCCTGACCGTACAGACATTACTTACCCTGTTTGGGGTAATACATGGGAAAACCCTAACGAGCCAGGCAGCGCCGGTATTGCACTCGGTGAAGAATTTAGCTACACGGTAAATGTGTATAAAAATGTTATGCACCTTACATTTAGCGCACAAGGCAAAGAAGACGTTAACTACTCTATTAATTTAGGTAATAACGTAGATGCTTATGGCAAAGTAGATGAAAAAGACCATCCACATGGTTACGCTGCAGATTGGCATTACTTTAAAGCCGGCGCTTATAACCAATGTAGTACTAAAAGCGCGAAAGGTATTTGGTACCCTGGTTGTTTAGGTACTGGCGATTGGACTAAAGATAAACAAAATGGCGATTACGCTCAAGTAAGCTTTAGTAAACTAGAGTTGAGCCCTGCGACACCGCCAACAAAATAACTAGGCTAGTACAACCTCAGATAAGTAATTTTTTAGTGATGTAAAAAGTGGCGTTGGTAGATTATTAATATCGCACCAGCGCCACTTTAAACATTTATTAGGCTCTTTAAGCTCAGGCTCTCCGCCCTCAAAATCAGCTTTTACATACAACGTAATATAGTGTTTGTTCTCTGCCGTAAAAATATCATTGGTAAAATCAAGCTTAGTAATTTTACTTACCTTTAAACCTGTTTCTTCAAACACTTCACGTATTGCACATTGCTCAACACTTTCACCAAACTCTAAATGCCCTCCAGGTGTTGCCCATGTATTAGCACCGTGCGCGCCAATGCGCTCACCTAGTAAAATTGTGTTTTGATGCTTTATAATAACCGCAACCCCTACTCTTACTGCATTACTCATATCGTCTTTTCTCTTATTTTTACTGCCCGCCATGCTGAACCACACGCTTTGTATTGTCAATTTGGTATTTTTAAAACCAGTATATTGATTAACTTTTAGCCGACCAAGGTCGAATAGCTTGCTTACTAAAAAAAGCCTACATTTTGTAAGGTCTCTCACACACACTAGCCTAGGAGCCTTATATGTCAGGCGAATATCAACAGCAATATAATGCATTTAAACAAAACCCAGCCCAATTTTGGCTCGAACAAAGTAAAAATATTCCATGGTATAAAACTCCCACAAAAGCATACACACAAGACGACGATGGGCTTTATCATTGGTTTAGCGACGGGCAATTAAACACCAGTTTTTTTAGCGCTAGACCTGCACGTTATTGCCGGATTTGGCGAGCAAACTGCACTGATTTACGACTCCCCAGTCACTAATACAAAGCAAACTTATAGCTACTCACAACTACAACAAGAAGTTGCTAAATTTGCAGGCGTAATACAATCGTTAGGCGTTACAAAAGGCGACTGCGTTGTTATTTATATGCCAATGATCCCACAAGCTGTTATTGGTATGTTGGCGTGCGCTCGCCTTGGCGCTATTCATTCGGTGGTATTTGGTGGGTTTGCTGCACACGAATTGGCTGTACGCATTGATGATGCCAAGCCCAAACTTATACTTAGCGCCTCATGCGGTGTTGAAGTAAACAGCGTTATTGAATACAAGCCACTTATTGATAACGCAATAGACTTAGCTGCGCACAAAGTAGAACACTGCGTTATTTATCAGCGTCCACAAGTAACCGCCACTCTTAAGCCTAAACGAGACATAGATTGGACTCAGGCAATGCAAACGGCTGCAAGCGCAGATCCGGTGCCTGTAAATGGAGATGATCCGCTTTATATTTTATATACCTCAGGCACGACAGGCACACCCAAAGGCGTAGTACGCGAAAATGGCGGTCACGCAGTGGCAATGCAATACAGCATGGCAACCGTTTATGGTATGAAGCCCGGCGACGTATTTTGGGCAGCGTCTGACATTGGCTGGGTAGTTGGGCACTCTTATATAGTTTACGCACCGCTAATGTATCGCTGCGCGACCGTATTATATGAAGGTAAACCCGTTAAAACGCCCGATGCTAGTGCATTTTGGCGCGTGGTTGAAGAATATAAAGTAAATGCATTATTTAGTGCCCCCACCGCCTTTAGAGCAATCAAAAAAGAAGATCCAAATGCCGATGGTTTTAATCAATACGATACCTCAAGCTTAAAACGTTTATTTTTAGCTGGCGAGCGGTTGGACCCTCCCACTTACGAGTGGCTTAAAGAAAAAACCAAACTGCCAGTGCTCGATCATTGGTGGCAAACAGAAACCGGCTGGGCTATTGCTTGTAACCCTGTAGGGCTTGAGTACTTAGCAACAAAACCTGGCAGCTCTACCGTGCCTACTCCAGGTTTTGAAGTGCGAATATTAGATATGGATGGCAATGAATGCGCAGCTAACGAGCAAGGCGCCGTGGTAATTAAACTGCCACTTCCACCGGGTTGCCTACCAACAATTTGGCAAGATACCCCGCGCTTTAAAGCAAGCTACCTAAATGAATACGAGGGTTATTATTTATCTGGCGATGGTGGTTATATTGATGAAGACGGCTACCTATTTATTATGGGCAGAACCGACGACGTTATAAATGTAGCAGGCCATAGGCTTTCTACCGGCGAAATGGAAGAGATAGTAGCCGCGCACCCTGCTGTTGCTGAATGCGCTGTTTTTGGTGTGAACGATCCTCTAAAGGGGCAACTTCCTATGGGAATGATCGTGCTTAAAAATGATTTTATGGGCTCAAGTACCGACGTAGAACAAGCGCTTGTTTTAAGTGTTCGTAATCAGATTGGCGCTATTGCGTGCCTTAAAAATATAGTTAGCGTAGATAAGTTACCTAAAACTCGCTCGGGTAAAATACTGCGTAAAAATTTGCGCCAATTGGTTGATGGCGAAGAGCTACAAATACCTTCAACCATAGATGATGCCAGTATCTTTGAAGAAATAAACCAACAACTAACGCAAAGATAAACCCAACCAAGCTATCTAAAGCCATTTTTATAATGGCTTTTTATTTCATCCTTATATTTGTTCCTTTTACTTAAGCTTAAGCTTTAATTTAACCAATAGTTGAAATTTTTTACTGCTTAATGCTTTCTTCTTTTAATAGCGTTATTAATTTAATCAATTTAAAAAGGAATGGTGTATGCCCCGCTTGCTACAAAAACTATTAACCACAGCCCTATTGTTTATAGGCTTTGCCACACAAGCCTATGAAATAGAAGACTTAGGAGATGGCTTACACCGCTTTATAGACGACAGACACCGCTCAGTATTTTTAATCACTCCTGAGGGTGCAATTGTTACCGACCCGCTTAACAAAAAAGCCGCCATCTGGTTAAACGAGCAAATTAAAACTCGCTTTAACGTACCGGTAAAATACGTAATTTATAGCCATAATCACAGCGATCATATTTACGGAGCCGAGGTATTTAAAAGCCCGCACACCACGTTTGTAGCACATAAACTTACCGCGCAAGATATTAAAAACACACAAATGAAAACGGTCATGCCCACTCTTACCTTTGATGATGAGCTGACTCTTAATTTAGGCAATTCAACGGTAAAGCTAAATTACCATGGTCCAAACGATGGGCGTGGTTCGGTTAGTATATTATTCGAAAAGCAAAAAACGTTGTTTGTAGTTGATTGGATAGTTATTGGCAGAATGCCGTGGCAAAAACTCTGGAGTTACGATATTCAAGGCATGATTAACTCAACTCAAGCAGTACTCAAATACGACTTTGATACTTTTGTAGGCGGACATGCCGACATTGGAAACAAAGCTAACGTAACACGCTACTTAAGTTATATAGAGCAGCTTTACAGCCAAGTAACCGCAGGCGCACTTGCAGGGCAAAGCCTTGATGAAATAAAGAAAAATGTAAAGTTAGATCAATTTAATGACTTTAAACAGTTTGATGCATGGTTACCGCTTAACGTAGAAGGCGTGTACGAGCGTTTAATGGAAGAGTCAGGCATGGGCTGGCGCAGCGATTTATAGGTTTTTTAGACCTTACTTTTTTGTGCAAATCTAATATTCAAATACAAAGGCATTAGCTTTAAATGCGCTATTGCCTTAGTGAACATTAGTAACATTTACACTCCACTTACGTTTATTGACAGCACTATACAAAAAAAGGTTTATCTTAAAGCTTATACAAAGCCAAAGAGGATAAATACCTATGAACTTATCTTTAAAAATTATTAGCGTAGCAGCAATAGCATTTACCATGAGTGGCTGCACTGTATATCAACATGGTCCCAGTGCACATAAACCACATAAAAAAGTCGTTAAAGTAGTTACTCCTGCCTTAGTAACCGAGCACAACTCTCCCAACATTATTATCGTAAAAGCCAAGCCCACAAAAGAGATCTGCACTAAACACGATGATCATTGGCATTGTAAGGCTCGATAAAAAACGCTTTGCTTAGGTAAAAGAAGTAAATTGCGCTTTTTATTAATACACAGTTGAGTGATATTGGCAGCGCTAACGTTGCCAATATTTACTGCGCCTAGTTCATTTACACAAACCCACGCTTTTGGAATAACCATGCTTTATAGGCTGGGGATATTTAAGTCTTTTAAAATTAATTAGGCTTACCAAGCATTCATAGGTATTTTTAAAGGTACTTGGCTACCATCTTCATTCTCTAAAAGTAATTGTAAAATCTCTCCAGACTCCTTGCGCATTAATTCCTTTGCTTCACTGGCAGGGCAACCTGGAATTTTACAGCCTTCTATAGAAATTATTTTCTGCCCAGCAACAATCCCTGCTTTTTCAGCGGGTGAATTAGGTTCTACTTTTTCAATAATAAATGACGTTATCGTCGGGCTAAAAAAACCATCAGATCCAACGTTCCCTAAAACTCCAAGTTTAACTTTCTCTGCAGCCAAGGCATTGAAAGAAGTAATTGAGATTAAAATAATTATGAATTTGAACATATGAACTAACACTCCATGTAAGTCTAACGTTAATATTTTTTACTATTTACAGTTTTAGCAAATTACTTAACACATTACTATCACTAAGTTTTTTATATTCTCAGCGTTAAATTAAATATTTTTGAGTATAAAAAACCGCGCTAAAGCTCTTTTAAAAGTGCCTTAGCGCGGTTTCCGTATTTCAAATTCAAATATTAGAAAAAGCGTATTAACTAAAATCGACCACCACTTCATAACGCCCAGGCATGTCGTTTACTTCGTATACCCAACCGTGTCGTTTTATTATTTTTTAGCTTAACTCCACCCCTAAACCGTAGCCAATATTGGCGGGCTTATTTGTGTTATTAGCAGTGTGTGGCGTATCCGTTTGTACGCTGCTATTTACTTATAGAGATCTCGCTGTGCAATATGCCATTACCTTGATAGCTTGGCTGACTGCTACATGCAGCAAGCGTGCAACTAAGTGCAAGTAAAAAACCGGTTGAGCGCTTTTTTAAATAAACCATTTAACTATGCCTAATCCGTACTATTACACATAGCTTATTAGGTCGAGGGTTAAGGAGGGGTTAAATGATTAAATCTAAATATTGGGTTGCTAATTTAGCAGTAAAAAGTAATCACTTTAGATATTTTACATCGTTATAAATTTTGTAGCTGCTCTATCAACCATTTATGAATTGGGCTGTTATTGGTACGCGGATGCCATGCGGCTATTACTTTAAATGTAGGAGGCAGAGCTTCTATTTTTAGCTGTTTAACTTTGCTATTTGGTAATAATCTTGATGGGTAAAACGCCAACATATCGGTTGTATGCAAAATGTCGGGCACCGCTGAAAAGCTAGGTACCGACATTACAATATTACGTTTTAGCCCTTGGCTTTCAAACCACTGATCGTGCGATCCGCGCAAATTAGCGCGCGATGGCGACACCACTAGCTGTGAATGCTTTGCAAATTGCGCCAAACTCAAAGGCTCGGTGTAAGTAGTGTTACCTACACCAGTAATACACAAATGCTGTTCTTCAAACAAGGTGATATAAGAAAGGTTGTCAGGTATAAACTCAGGAAAGCTTATCAGTAAATCAAGCTCGCCTGCCGTTATAAGTTGATTAACGTTGTCGGACGCAAAGTCGCGCACAATCAGCTTTAAACCTGGCGCTTCGCGGCGGGTAATATTAAATAATTGCGGCAATAAAGCCTGCGTGGCGTAGTCGGTTGCGCTTATGGTAAACACACCTTTATAAGTTTGCGGACTAAACAGCTCGGGCTCTAGTAACGATTCTAATTGCTTTAAAATATGATTAACAGGCGCCTTGAGTCCTTGCGCTTTAGGAGTAGCAACCATGTTATTACCTTGGCGAATAAACAAGCGATCGTCAAATAAGTCTCGTAGTTTTCGTAGTTGCTCACTAATAGCTTGTTGCGTTAACCCCATTTTTTTGGCTACTTGCGAAAGATTTTGCAGTTCTAATAAGCTACTGAGTACTCTTAACTGTTTTATATCGAGCCGACTAATACCATTCATAATTGTATGCTGCACAAAAAAGTGTTGTTTCAAATTGTATCCTTAAATCTCTATGCTGCCAATGTTGCTTAACCACTATTTAAGCCTTTGTTTGCTTTATAAGAGAATTTAAAATGAAATCAGAATTAGTTAATACCGCCCCTTTATTCTCATCAATTGAGCTTGGCCCTTTTACACTTAAAAACCGTATTGTGATGCCACCTCTTACTCGCTCTCGCAGCACTCAGCCTGGCAATATTCCTAATGAATTAATGGCTGAGTATTATGCGCAGCGGGCATCGGCTGGTTTTATGGTTACCGAAGGCACACAAATAGAACCTCGTGGACAAGGCTACGCTTGGACCCCAGGTATTCACTCACAAGCACAAATTGAAGGCTGGAAAAAAGTAACACATGCAGTACATGCTAAAGGCGGTGTTATTTTTGCTCAGCTTTGGCATGTAGGGCGCGTATCGCACGCCACACTACAACCAAATTCAGGTAAACCGGTTGGCCCTTCAGATATTATTGCTGACAATGTAAAAGTATTTATTGAAACCGCACCTGGTGAAGGCGCATTGGCTGACCCAAGTGAGCCTCGTGCACTAAGCACTATCGAGGTTGGTGAACTGGTAAACATGTATGCGCAAGCTGCACGTAATGCTCTAGAAGCAGGCTTTGATGGCGTAGAGCTTCATTGTGCTAATGGGTATTTAGTTAATCAGTTTATTTCTGAACATACTAATAACCGTGACGATCAATACGGTGGAACGCTTAGTAATCGCCTGCGCTTTTTAAAAGAGATAGTTGAAGCGGTAAGTGACGTTGTAGGCTCTGATCGTTTAGGTGTTCGCTTTGCTCCTTTATTTGAAAGCACAGATGAAACACGAGTGTATTTAGGACTTGTTGAATCAAAGCCTCATCATACTTATGTACAAGCCGTTAAAGTGCTTGAGCAAGCAGGTATTGCTTACTTATCAATAGCGGAAGCTGATTGGGAAAATGCTCCTGATTTACCACAAGAATTTTATAAAGCAGTACGAGCTGAATTTTCAGGTCGCATCATTTATGCTGGTAAATACACAGTAGAAAAAGCGGTGCGTATTTTAGGTGAAGGTTACGGTGACTTATTTGCATTTGGTCGCCCGTTTATAGCTAACCCTGATTTACCAGAGCGTATAGCAAATAATTGGACGTTTAACGAAGCCGATGCAGCCACTATGTATGGCGGCACCGAAGTGGGTTATAGCGATTACCCTTTTTATCAAAAGTAACTAGGGTCTAAAGTATATATGGAATTGGTATAGAACCGATACGGCTTTATAACAGGTAGCTTAATTAAGCTACCTGTTTTGAGATGAGACAACTATGTTGATAACACAGCTAAAATCTTGTTATTAGTTGCTCTCTACAATTGCTATTTTATTGCTCTACCTTCTACATCTATACAGCCATATATCAGTCATTTTTTAATAAAGTGAGCGTTAGATTTAATCTCTCAAATTGATTAAGTATTACTGTGAATTGGTATTAGCGTCAAGAACAGTAAAGATAAGTAAAAGGGTGTAAAGCCTCTCTACAGTTGCCCTTACATGCAGTTGGCATTCAGTTTCAACCATCAATACTAGCCATGTTAACCACAAACGAGGCAATATTATGAAACTTACATTTATACTACCTGCACTATTAGTTATTGGCACTTTATCTAGTTCTGCATTTGCAGCACCACATGATAGATATACAAAGCAAGAATATAAAAAGGTTCAGCTAAAACGAGAACTGAAAAAAATTAACCAAACTAAGGTAATCAAGTACGTGCCAGCTAAAGTTGTTAAAAGAAACGTTAATAACACAGCATTTGTTAAAGTTAATGTCATAACCTATCACCCAAGCCTTAAGTTTATTAAAAGATAAATGCACCCTTTAAAATATAAAGTCATGTTTGCGGCAATAAACAACGCGCCGCAAACTCAGCTTTTTACACCACTTAAATTCTATTATTGGTATTACCCCATCTAAAACACGCAGAAATAACGTTTTTAAGACCCAGCAAAAGAATCCAAGTGTATAATTTAATAGCAATATTATTAAAATATTTCTCATAATATATAAACTTACAAAGAACAAATACCCCTCTAAAATCGTCAAAAACAACTAAGTATGTCAATAACTGTCAGTAAAATGTAAAAAGCTGTAAGGACCGTCTCTGAAACTACCACATATCAGTTGCCATTCAGTTTAAGGCGTTAATATTGAACTTAGTTATGTAACAACATAAACGAGGCATACTATGAAACTTACTTTTTTACTACCTGCACTGCTCGCTATAGGCGCAGTATCAGGCTCTGCGCTTGGAGCACCAAACGAGCGAGAGAATGATAAAAGCTTTAAACGTGATCACGACAAACGTGTTGAATATAAACGCGATGAACGCCGCCATGAAAAAAAGCAGCGCATTGAGCATAAAAAAGAAAAACGAGAAGACCGTAAGCAAGAAAAACGTAGACTCGCTAAGTACAAGCAGGAAAAGCGTGAACAATACCGCTACAACCAGCGCAAATATAACTACTTAACAAACCATAATAATTCAGTCGCTTACAGACAAAATCGATTTATAAACCATTTACCACGCAATAGCGCATCGATTAGATTTAATGGTATTTCGTTTACGTTTAACGACGGCCTTTACTACCGTAAAGCTAAAAGAGGCTACCACGTAGTTACGCCACCTAGAGGCCTGCGTATAAATACGCTACCAAGAAATTACAGGCACTTTAAACACCATAATACGACTTACTACACTTATCAAAATGTGTACTACATTGCTGATAATAATGGTTATACGGTCGTTGATGAGCCACCAACCCGTCTTAACCAGGCAATAAAAGTGGGTAATGTGAATGACTATAGCTTGGGCCAAACATACGACTCATTACCTCAGGCAGCACAGGCCGTAATAATTAACTCGCAGCAGTATTTTAAATACGGCGATATTTATTTTTTACCGCAAATAAGTGGTGACGACATAAAATACCTTGCTATTAAGCTAGGTTAAATCCGCTATAAATTAAAAGGCCTTGCAACCAATAGCAGGGTCCTTTTTATTTCTCCTGTAGGTAATAACCCAAAGCAATAAAATCAATTCCCCCTCTAAGTATTAACATGTCTTAGTATTTGTAAGCTTTTTTGCTAAACTAGCTCGCATATTAATAGTGAGAGTGTATTTATGTCGGGTGAGTTTCCACGTGCTGGTTTTTGGCGCCGTTTTGCGTCGTTAGTTTACGATACGTTAGCCATTATTGCGTTTGCGATGTTAACTGTAGTGCTGTATTTATTTGCTGTACAAGGGCTTATTTCTCTCGATGTAATTAGTTTAAATGGCGCAGAGGATGTGTCTGCCTTTATTCAAAATTCAAATCTTCTTTCGGGTATTCGTACCGCTCTTTTAATTATTGTTACCTTAGTATTTTTTGGCTACTTTTGGACTAAAAGCGGGCAAACCATTGGCATGCGTGCATGGCGTTTAAAAGTACAAACTCTTGAGGGTAATTTAATTAGCTGGCCGCAATCAATTATCCGCAGCATTAGCGCTTTACTCGGTTTAGGTAATTTGGTGGTGTTAGTCGATTTTAAAAACAAAAAAGCACTGCAAGATTACATCTCTAAAACAGAAGTTATTGCGCTTACTAAAGAAGAAAACAGACGTATTTATAGTGAGCTTGATTAATAGCAACTTTTCAAATCGTGAGTTAAGCAGTAGTTAAAAAGCAAAAAGGGTGACCACTGGTCACCCTTTTCCATGCTTTGAATAGGTACTCTATACCCGTTTATTCATCAAATATGTCGCAAAGCCTATAAATATAATACTGGGTAATACCGCCCCTATAATGGCAGGTATTTGGTAAACCATAACGACAGGGCCAAATATTTCATTAGTTAAATGAAACACGATCCCCGTTACAACGCCCATAATAATACGCGCACCCATTGTTACTGTACGCAACGGGCCAAATATAAACGAGAGCGCCACCAGCAGCATTACCGCAACAGATACTGGCTGCATCAACTTACGCCATAGAGCAAGCTCGTAGGTACTTGTGTCTTGTTCGTTTTGCTCTAAGTAACTTAAATACGACCAAAGCCCAGTAAATGAAAGTGACTCCGGTTTTACCGAAACAACCCCTAACTTTTCAGCTGTGAGTTGCGAAGGATAAAACTCTTCTGGTAATTGCTCTGTTGTGGTTTTTTCGCTAGTAATAATAACCTTATTTACGTCACGAAGTAGCCAGCCTTCTTTTCGGCTTAGTGCATCTCTTGCTTTAGTAATTTGGGTAAGCTCTAACGATTTATCAAAGTGGTACATGTGTACCCCGTTGAGCCTGCCGTTTTCGTCTACATCTTCAATATTAATAAAATTGCTGCCGTCTTTAGCCCATACACCCTTTTGTGTATTAAACACATCACCGCCATGTATTGCTTGGTTACGCATTTCTTTAGCGTGTAATTGCGCTTCAGGTGCACCCCATTCGCCAAGTGCCATCATACATACAGCCATAAATACGGCGGTTTTCATCACTGAGCCAATTATTTGTAAGCGCGACATACCAGCGGCTTGCATTACTACAAGCTCGCTGTTTGAAGCAAGTGCCCCTAAACCCGTTAAGCCACCAATTAGCGCAGCCATCGGAAAAAACACCACTAAATCGCCAGGTATTGTGTAAAGCGTGTAAAGCATTGCGGTCATTAAGTCGTAACTGCCGCGCCCTACCGACTTTAACTGGTCGATAAATTTAATTAAGGTGCTAATACCAACAAGTACCAATAATGCAAAGCCGGTAGTTTGTAAAATACTGCGGCCTAAATACCAATCAAGCGTTTTCATCATGAGCCTAACTCCCGCTTAGTTACAACGGCTTTAAGCCAAGCGCCCAGTGGTCGCCCTTTTATAATTAATAACCCACCTATAAACAAGGCACTTAGGTGAATCCACCACAAGCCGATTGAAGGCGGGATTTTGCCATCTTCAACAGCAAATTTAGCGGCATTTAGTAAAATAAAGTAGCCTAAGTACAAGCTAATAGCAGGCACTAGTTTTGCAAATTTACCTTGGCGAGGATTAACCACACTTAGCGGTACTGCCAGTAAAGTAAGTAGTGGGATTGATAGCGGAATAGCGAGTCGCCATTGCCATTGAGCAATAGATTCAGGTGTATTTATAGCCAATAATTGGTTAGTTGGCACAGCCTCTAATTTACGGCGTTGATGCTCTATTTCTTGTTCTCGTATTTGTACGCTGTAACCATCAAATTCTGTTAAATTAAGTGCAGGCGTTGTGCCATCTGTTTCGTAACGTTTACCGTCTGTTAGTACTAGCTGTTGCTCACCATTTACGGCTTCAACCACAACACCTTGCTGTGCATATACTAAGCGCGCTAGATTACCTTTTTCGCTATCAGGTAACTGTGCAACAAATACCTTATTGAGCTCTTTGCCGCCCTTTTCAATATTATGAATAAACACCACGGCTTTTTCGTTACCGGTTTCTTGGAACCGCCCAGCCCTGAGTGCAGACAACCCCGCATCGGCTTTAGCTTGTTCTTTTAATTGGTACTCTTGCTCACTTGCCCACGGCGCTATATACATAGTCAATGCAGCGGCTAGTATGGCAAGTCCAACGCTTGATATAAGCGTTACGCGCACAACATACCATTCACTTACGCCACAGGCTTTAAGTACGGTCATTTCGCTATCGGCGTAAATACGGCTGTAAGCCAAAATAATGCCTAAAAATATACTCAGCGGAAGTATTAGCGAGGCTAGTTGTGGAAGCTTTAGTGCAATCATCGATAGCACTAATTTAGCAGGAATGCTGCCCTCAGAGGCATCACCTAAAATACCAACTAACTTTTGTGACAAAAATATTGTCATTAAAGTTAAAAATACGGCGACCTGCGATTTTAAAACCTCAGCGGTCAAATAACGGAAAATTAGCAATGCTCGCCCCTGTTAAACATGGAATTTCACTACGATAGTGAGAATTGAATAGTTAAATAGCTATTTTACCCAATTAATACCGGCAAATAGGCTATTATTATAAGCCATCAAATTTAATTATCCTACCTAAGTGCACGATATAATGTTGCATTAGTAGCCCTTAAGCATATAAAGTTCAATTACACAGTAAGAGTCTAGCAAAATCAGCTAAAATAAGAATTATCCTTACATAAGTTACGTAGATAAGACTAGAAAATACTTTTTTAGCCCCAACTTACTAACTTAAATGACTCAAAATCAGGAGTGACAATGGAATTTAACGTAAAAAGTGGTAGCCCAGAAAAACAGCGCAGCGCATGTATTGTGGTTGGCGTTTACGAGCCACGTAGGTTATCCCCCATTGGTGAACAACTCGATAAAATTAGCGATGGTTATATCTCTAATTTACTTCGCCGTGGCGATTTAGAAGGTAAGCCAGGCCAAGTTTTATTATTGCATCATGTACCCAATGTACTAAGCGAGCGCATATTGCTTGTTGGTTGTGGTAAAGAGCGCGAGCTTGACGATAAGCAATATAAACAAATTATTTCTAAAACTATTAATACCTTAAACGAAACGGGCTCTATGGAAGCAGTTTGCTTTTTAACAGAGCAACACGTTAAAGGTCGCGACACTTACTGGAAAGTACGTCAAGCAGTAGAAACAACACAAGATTGCTTATACACGTTTAACCAATTAAAAAGTAAAAAAGTAGACCCTCGTCGTCCACTTCGTAAAATGGTGTTTAACGTACCAACTCGACGCGAACTAACGATTGGCGAAAGTGCTATTGAGCATGGTTTAGCCATTGCTGCAGGTAGTAAGCTGTGTAAAGACGTGGCTAATATGCCACCAAATATTTGTAACCCAGTGTACTTAGGGGAACAAGCACAAGAGCTGGCAACTAATTTTGACAATATCACCGTTGATATTATTGGCGAAAAGCAAATGGCAGAACTAGGTATGAACTCATACCTAGCTGTTGGCCGCGGTAGTGATAACGAATCAATTATGTCGATTATTAACTACAAAGGCGCCGCTGACGACCAAGCCCCTATTGTACTTGTTGGTAAAGGCTTGACGTTTGACTCAGGCGGTATTTCATTAAAACCAGGCGAAGGCATGGATGAGATGAAATACGACATGGGCGGCGCTGCTGGTGTTATTGGTGCAATGCGCGCACTTGCACAAATGCAATTGCCAATTAACGTTATTGGTGTTTTAGCTGGCTGTGAAAATATGCCTGGCTCAAACGCATATCGCCCGGGTGATATTTTAACAACAATGTCGGGCCAAACAGTTGAAGTGTTAAACACCGACGCTGAAGGTCGTTTAGTATTGTGCGACGCACTAACGTACGTTGAGCGCTTTAACCCAGATACTGTTATTGACGTGGCAACACTGACAGGCGCTTGTATTGTAGCCCTTGGCGCGCATGCAACTGGTTTACTATCAAACCATAACCCACTTGCACACGATTTGTTAAAAGCGTCAGAGCAAAGTGGCGACCGTGCATGGCAGTTACCGTTATGGGATGACTATCAAGATCAACTAGATAGCCCATTTGCTGACTTTACAAACTTAGGTGGACGCTCTGCAGGAACAATTACTGCGGCATGTTTCTTGTCTAAATTTACTAAAAAGTATAATTGGGCGCATTTAGATGTTGCTGGTACAGCGTGGCGCAGTGGCGCTAAAAAAGGCGCAACGGGTCGCCCTGTTCCAATGCTTACTCAGTATTTACTAAATAGAGCTGGTGTAAGTGAAGCAGCTCAAGATTAAACGTTTAGTTTAAATTAATATCTGTTTATAAGGCGCCGTTTGGCGCCTTATTTATTTGTGTATTAATTGAAGCAAACCCCGTTATATGGCAGAATCTGCCTCTTAATTTATGTATATCAATTTGGTATACATTCAATGTCATGGGAAACCCCGATACAATGAACATGAACGCTAAATTTTTCGTTCTAAAGCAACAAGATGAGTTAACAGCTAAGGCTGACGATCATTTTGCTTTGGCTGCTCAAATTGCGGCCGATCAGTATCGAAATGGGCAGCGTGTGTTTATTTGTGTTAACGATAATGAAGCAGCCTGTGCCATTGATGAAATAATTTGGGCATTCGATCCAGATAGTTTTGTGCCACATAATTTACAAGGTGAAGGCCCTAAAGGCGGCGCACCTGTAGAAATTGGTATTACGCCACCTGTTGGCAATCGTAAAGTTTTAATTAACTTGGCTACTCAGTTACCGGATTACATTCGTCGGTTTAACCAAGTTTTTGATTTTGTACCCGTAGAAGCAGCTGCTAAACAGGCAGCCCGCGAGCGTTTTAAAAAGCTACGCCAACTCGGTGCCAATCTCACCACGCAAGATATTAATAGCTAGCCAATCAGGCAAACTAACCAACTAATTTAAGTACTTATTTAAGGTTCTGTGTAATGGATAAAACCTACAATCCGCAAGATATTGAACAGTCTCTATATCAAGACTGGGAACAAAAAGGCTACTTTAAGCCATCTGGCAAAGGCGTACCATATTCAATTATGATTCCGCCGCCAAATGTCACTGGTAGCTTACACATGGGCCACGCCTTCCAAGACACAATAATGGATACCCTAACGCGTTTTAAACGTATGCAAGGTAACAACACATTATGGCAAGTAGGTACTGACCACGCAGGTATTGCAACGCAAATGTTGGTTGAGCGTAAACTGCATGCCGAAGAAGGTAAAACACGCCACGATTTAGGCCGCGAAGATTTTATTAATAAAATCTGGGAATGGAAAAAAGAATCTGGCGGCACTATCACCAAACAACTTCGTCGCCTTGGCGCATCGGTTGATTGGGATCGTGAACGCTTTACAATGGACGATGGCCTATCTGAAGCCGTTAAAGAAGTGTTTGTACGCCTTCATAAAGAAAACCTAATTTACCGTGGTAAGCGCCTAGTAAACTGGGATCCTAAATTACACACTGCTATTTCTGATCTTGAAGTTGAAAACAAAGACAAAAAAGGTCACATGTGGAACTTACGTTACCCACTAGCTGATGGCGTTACAACACAAGACGGAAAAGACTACATTGTAGTAGCTACAACCCGTCCAGAAACCATGCTTGGCGACTCGGGTGTTGCAGTAAACCCAGATGACGAACGCTACATAGATTTAATTGGTAAAGAGATTTTATTACCAATCGTTAATCGTCGTATTAAAATTGTTGCTGATGAACATGCCGATAAAGATAAAGGCACAGGCTGTGTAAAAATAACTCCCGCGCACGACTTTAACGATAACGAAGTGGGCAAGCGTCATCAAATGCCGATGATCAACATTTTCGATAAAGACGCCGCTATTTTAACCCAAGGTGAAACATACACCTTTGACGGTAAAGAGCTTGAGTTTGATGCACCAATTCCTGAGCGCCTACATGGGCTTGACCGTTTTGCTGCGCGTAAAGTGATTGTGACAGAATTTGAAGAACTAGGCTTACTAGAAAAAATTGAAGATCATGGTTTAACCGTACCTTACGGTGACCGCTCTGGTGTTGTAATTGAGCCACTACTTACCGACCAATGGTATGTACGTGTTGCACCACTTGCAGAACCTGCAAAAGACGCGGTTAAAAACGGCGATATTCAATTTGTACCTAAGCAATACGAAAACATGTACTTCTCGTGGATGAACGACGTACAAGATTGGTGTATTTCACGCCAGCTTTGGTGGGGTCACCGCATCCCAGCTTGGTACGACAATGAAGGCAACGTATTTGTTGGTCGCGACGAAGCTGAAGTACGCCGTGAAAACAACATTGCAGACAGCGTAACGTTAAGCCAAGACGAAGACGTACTTGATACGTGGTTCTCGTCAGCACTTTGGACTTTCTCTACACAAGGTTGGCCTGAAAATACCGATGATTTAAAAACCTTCCATCCGTCTGACGTGCTGGTAACTGGTTTTGATATTATTTTCTTCTGGGTTGCGCGCATGATTATGATGACGCTGCACTTTGTGAAAGACGAAAATGGCAAACCACAAGTTCCGTTTAAAACCGTGTATGTAACGGGCTTAATACGTGATGACAATGGCGATAAAATGTCTAAGTCAAAAGGTAACGTACTTGACCCACTAGACATGATTGACGGCATTGAACTTGAAGACCTAGTACAAAAACGTACTGGTAACATGATGCAGCCAAAACTTGCCGCTAAAATTGAAAAAGATACGCGTAAAGTATTTGCAGGCGGTATTGAGGCACACGGCACCGACGCCCTTCGCTTTACACTTGCTGCAATGGCATCTACCGGTCGTGATATTAACTGGGACATGAACCGCCTTGAAGGTTACCGTAACTTCTGTAATAAATTATGGAACGCGAGCCGTTACGTATTAATGAATACAGAAGAGCAAGACTGTGGTTTTGCAAACGATGCACAAAAAGAGCTTTCATTAGCTGACCGCTGGATTTTAGGTCAATTTGAGTCAACAGTTAAAACATACACTGAGCACCTTGATAACTACCGTTTTGACCTAGCTGCTAACACGCTTTACGAATTCACTTGGAACCAGTTCTGTGATTGGTACTTAGAGCTAACTAAGCCGGTATTATTTAAAGGTAATGAAGCGCAGCAACGTGGTACACGTAATACACTTATTACCGTACTTGAAAGCTTACTGCGTTTAATGCACCCAATGATGCCGTACATCACTGAAACTATTTGGCAGCGTGTTGCACCACTTGCAGGCCTTGAAACAGAGAACACCAGCATTATGGTTCAGCCGTTCCCTGTATATAACGAGGCAAGCGTTGATGCTAAGGCAATGGAAGATTTAGAGTGGGTTAAACAATTCATTTTAGCTATTCGTAATATTCGTGGTGAAATGGATATTAGCCCAAGTAAACCGCTTAGCGTTTTACTTGCTAATGCATCGAGCGACGACGTGCGCCGCATTGAAGAAAACAAATCATTTTTAGCATCACTTGCAAAAATTGAAGAGTTTACAATGCTTGAAAACAAAGACGGGGCACCTGCATGTGCAACGTCTTATGTTGGCAACCTTGAGATCATGATCCCAATGGCAGGCTTAATTGATGTGGAAGCCGAACTTTCACGTATTAATAAGCAACTCGAAAAAGCAGAAAAAGGCCTAGCACAAGTGCAAAACAAACTCGCTAACGAAAAGTTTGTTAATAATGCGCCTGAAGCCGTACTTGCTAAAGAAAATGCAAAACTAGCTGAGTTTAGCGATGCTAAAACTAAGTTACTTGAGCAAAAAACTAAAATAGAAAGTTTATAAGCTTTCGTAAAATGCCTATTAACACTATTTAATAGGCATTAAAAAAGCCGCTCACTTATTGAAGTGAGCGGCTTTTTTGTGCCCTGTGATTAACCACAAGACACTTCTACATTAAAATTTGTAGTTGTACTGAGCGCCAAGTAATACCGCGTGGCCTTTAGACTCGAAGCCCCATTGGCTGCCTGAGTCATCTGCTTCAGTAAAGGTTTGAGTTTTACCACGAATAATACTCACGCCTAAATCTACATTTGATTGCTTATCGATTGTGTAATTACCACCAAACGAGAACCAAAAGCGATCGGTATCTGGAATAGAGATAGAAAGGTGTGTTTGCGATACTGGAGACTCATCAAATGCTACACCAGCACGAAGTAATAAGTCTTCGTTTAGTTGGTAATCAGTACCTACAGAGTATCTGAAAGAGTCATCAAACTGCTCTTGCTTTTCAAACGCAACAAACTTATCACCAGTTGGTAGTGTCACTTGTGCTTCTAGTGACTCAAAACTGCTCCAACCTGTCCATAATACACTGTAATGTAAGCCTAACTTGTCATTTAGCTGATGTGAGCCAGAAAACTCAGCAATAGCTGGTAGTGTTAGATCAACAGCACCTGGAAACTTAGCACCACCAGTACCGTCTACTGGTAACTCGTTTGAGAAATCACCATCAAATGTGATGTCTGTTTCGCTGCGATAGTTAAAACCAAAACGGCTGTTATCATCTAGCTGGTACATTAAACCAACGTTTAAACCAAAACCAGTATCATCACCTTGAAGATTTACTGCATCAGCACCAAAATCAATACCGCTTGCATTAGCACCCACTTTACGAATAACAGTTGCATCAGCATAAATAGCGTTTAAACCAATACCAAAGCTGAATTGCTCAGTTACTTTATAAGCAACGCTTGCATTAAGGTTAACAGTAAAGATTTCTGTTTCGCCAGCAATTTGGCCAGCTACATATTCGTCGTTAAATTCTGTAGATAAACCAAAGTTAGAAAATGCGCCAAAACCAATCGATACTTTATCGTTGTAAGGCATAGTAAAGTAAATAGCAGGTACTACAGCACTTGGTGCAATGCTGTCGTCATCTAATGCACTTGGGTTAATACCGTTATTAGTACTTTCGCCTTCGATACTTACATCTGGAATTACGCCAATAGCAGCAACACTCAGTTGCTTGTCTTTAAATAAAGTCATTAGTGCTGGGTTACGTGCAACTACAGATGCATCGTCTGCGATAGAAGCTTCACCAGCGTATGCACGGCCTAAACCCGATGCATTTTGCTCTGATAATTGAAACGCAGCTGCAAAGCTATCAGCTGAAACAAATGCAAGCGAAGCTGCTATAAGAGTTTTAGAAAATTTCATTGTTGAGTCCTTAACCAAACTGACCGTCTGGGTACTATGTGTGTTGTTATTAGGATTTAAAACTTGGCTACACTACCTTAATTTTTTGTAAAAAACTCTATGAAAGTGTCAAAAAATAGCAAAAAACCCGGTTTTTAACCACATTTTAACGACAAATTAACGGTAATTTAAAACTCATCGGACTAGAAGTGTGCTATTAGAGCAAACACTCTAACTGTAATTAATTATCATTTAGATTGACTTGGGTTTAGCGGCCACTTACACTCATTATAAAATCGCAAAGGAAGTGAAACTGTGATCATTTTATTTATTATTACAGGGCTAATATTTTGTGGGGCGAGTGTGTTTTGCTTTTACAAAGCAAACTACTGCGCCTGTACTCAAGCAGGACAATGCGATAATCCCGTAAACCATTATTGGCTAGGGGCAATGTTAAATGCGTTGATCTCTTTAGCCCTGTGTTGTTTTGCATTGCACGTAGAGCTAGGCACTTTGCTATGGTTAACACTGATGGGAAGTTGCTTTTTGGGTGCATTTATTTCAGCAAAACAAACTAAAAAAAGGCAATGCAGTAAGGCTAATTCAACAAATGCTCTTTTAGCAGGCGAGACAAATTAATCTGATAATCTAAGGGCTTAACGCTTGATAGTATTTTAAGCTCTTGGGTGTGCTCACTTAAATCAATGTCTTTTGGTGTAACATGATGATTGTGCTTAGCGTTATAAAATAGCTTAATTTTAGGCTTAATAGGATTAAGTACATTTCCCTCAAGCACTAGCGCTAAACGCTCATTCGTTAATTTTACAATAGTCCCTACCGGATGAACCCCTAAACACTTTATAAACCGCTGCACTAACTCACCATCAAACAAGTGTTTATTGGCTAATAAATAACGTAATGCATTAATAGGTTCATCACCATCTTGATGCATTCTATCGGCAGTCATTGCATCGTACACATCTACAATTGCCATTATACGCGCCGGACGACTTAACTTTTCAGCCTGCAGGCCTCGCGGATAACCAGATCCATCTAAGCGTTCATGATGATTTACTATCATATCAAGCATAAGGGGTGTTATACCCTTCTCGCCTTTAACTAAACCCAAACCTTGTGCTACATGCTTTTTAATGACTAAGAGCTCATTATTAGTAACCTTAGTTGGCTTTGAAAATATACCTTGGGGTAATTTAGCTTGGCCTAAATCATGAAGTAACGCCCCCATTGCAAGCTCTTGTACAACAGCCTGCTCATACCCTAAGTATTTAGCAAATACAGCGGTAAAAATGGCGCAGTTGATCATATGCCGCCAGTTATAGCTGTGTTTATCTTTTATACGAGTAAGAATAGTCATGGCGTTAGCGTTACGAAAAACTGAGCTGACTATTTCGCTGGCTATTTCATCAAGCACTTTTATATTAACACTCAGGCCAGATGTTAAGTCACCGTATAACGACTGTAGCTTTCGACCGTGCTGATCGTAATTTACACTCGCTTTAGCAAATTCTTGTTCGATTGAGATTGCTATAGGTGTTTTTTCTGCTTTTTGTTGGCTATTAGATGTTTTAGGTTTGCTTTGAGGTTTATATTTGGCAGGAACTGGCGCATCACCTTTAGTAAAATCAATCAGTAGCTCAAGCACACCTTCAGAGACTAAACGCTTAATAATAGATCTATCGCGTACCAAGCCACTGGTCTTAATTTTTATGCTATTGATCCCTTCATGTTGCTTAGTAACGCTATCAACGTACATACCAGGAGTAAGCTCGGACACGGGCAAAGTAATTAGCATAAAGGCGGGATTTTTCTATTAAGGAATATGTACCTTAAATAGCATTAATTAAGCCTAAAAGTCTAGTTTTTGAGTTGTAAGTAGTTATATATAACTAAAACTATAATTTACAGCCTTATTAGAGCTGTAATGTAATTCTGATTATCTTAATTTTTAATAATTAAATGCTTTCTCTCAACTACACTGAAGTGTTTACCACTAAAAAACATGTGATTTAGCTATATAATTTATCTAATCATTATAAAAAAGCGAACTTTATTAACCTTTCTTGAACATAATATTGTTTTGCCTCGGTCTCAATATACACAGCACTTAATAACAACTGCTTTAAATTCTTAAGAGTACTAATATATGACAAAACTAAACCAACCCGTATCAAACCTAAGTGTGGCTGCAATAAACACAGCCTCGCCTTTGGGTCATATATTAAAAGTAGCCGCTCCACTGCTTGATAGCCTATTGGGTATAAATAAACTGCGAGATATTTACCTCTCTAATAATTTATCGGGTTTGGATAAACAAGAATTTAGTGAAAAGCTTTTAAATGTATTAGGTATTAACGTACTTGGTGCACAAGGTGTTATTAACAAAATACCAAAGCAAGGCCCTTGCATAGTGGTATGCAACCACCCTTATGGCATGGTTGAGGGTGTAATAATTGCAAAATTACTCACTCACTATCGCAGTGATACAAAAGTAATGGCTAACGTTGGCTTAAAAATATTTAAAGAAATTAAAGATTATTTTATTTTTGCTAATCCACTAAAACCAAAAGCAGCCATTAATACCAGCGCAATTAAACAGTGTTTTAGTCATGTTAAAAATGATGGCCTACTTGTGGTTTTTCCTGCAGGCAGAGTGTCATTTTTTCAATCAGAAAAGCAACGTGTAACCGACGGAGAGTGGAATCGCTTAGCAGCTCAACTAGCTTTAAAAACAAAAGCACCTTTATTACCTGTATTTATTAGTGGTCAAAATAGCTCTATGTTTTACCGTTTAGGACGTATTTACTACCGATTTAGATTATTAATGCTAATACGTGAATTACTTAAAATTCAAAAAAGGTCCATTAATTTAGGTGCTAGTAATTTACTTACACCCAAGTTATTAAATAAATTTGAGAAAACTGACGACATTAACGATATTGCGCGCCTGCTTTGTTATTTAAATGATGAACGCTTTGTAACACCTTGGCAAGACGATGCGCAATCAATGCAACTAAAAGCGATTATGCAGGATGTTGATAAAACAAAAATGACGAGTGAACTTGCTAGCTTACCAAACGAGCAGCACTTATTAGACTTTAAAAGTTACTCCGTTTATTACGGTTATCAAGATCAAATACCTAATTGTGTTACTGAAATAACACGCCTTAGAGAAATAACCTTTCGTACATTAAACGAAGGAAGCGGCGAGCCATGTGATACCGATAAGTTTGACGCAACTTACATGCATTTATTTATTTTTGATCATAAAAATGAAGAGATCATTGGAGCTTATCGAATTGGACAAACTGATTTATTACAAAAAAATAGCGACGTGAGCGCCCTTTACTTATCCCAAATGTTTAATTTTGAACCCTCTTTTATTAATCAACAACAACCCTGCCTAGAAATGGGTCGCTCGTTTATAGTTCAAAAACATCAAGGCAGTTACCATGGCTTATTACTGTTATTTAAAGGGATAGGTGCATTTATGGCGCAAAACCCACGTTATAGGACTTTATACGGCACAGTTTCACTAAGTAAACTTTATGACCCTCGTTCTGTCGCAATTATTGACCATGCAATGGTTAATAATAAAAAAGGTGTTAACGCCAATACGCCTTTTAATAATAAAATTCACCCTGAGTTTGAAGACTTCATTAGCGATCACACATTAAACATAGATCATGTATCAACATTGGTTATGGGAATAGAAGAAGATAAAAAAGACATACCGATTTTATTAAAGCAATATCATAAGCTAGGCGCTCAATTTCATTGTATGGGAATTGACAGTAACTTTAATCACACCCCAGGATTACTTTTAAGTGTGCACCTACCAAGTGCGCCTGAAAAGCTACTTAAGCTCTACCTTGGTGATAAAAAAGATGATTATATAAATCACTCATAATTTTATCTGCTGCATTAATACAGCAGGCAAAAATAAAGCAACAAAAAAGTCGACGCAATTAATTGCGTCGACTTTTTTAGTTATGTAATAGCTATACGAATACCTAGTTAAGCTGCAGCCACTTTTAAACAAGTAATGCTACTGATGAGCTGAGATTGCTTATCAAAATAATTAAAACGTATAGTCTTACCAACTTTAATATGACTAATACTGACTGTCATTGCGTCTTCTCTTTGCATATTTACGCCATATTGGCCTTGCTCGGCTTTGCTGTAATGAAATGCTAAAAACTGCTCACTTTCGGGATGTCTTACGTCAATAAGTTGCTTAAATTGTTGTTTACGCTTTTGTGTAACTGTTTCTAGCTCAACGCCAGATGACGTTGCAAGCGATTCAACTTGGCAATCGATTAATTGTTTTGTGTCCCACCGAACAAAAACGATGTGACTATTATTTAGGGATAATTTATCCGGAAAAATACATAATTTAAAAGGCGCATAACCTGATAAATCCATATTTTGTAATTGAGACAATGCAGGGGTTTTGTTGCTCAGTAAATGTGGGATTAAAAGACCTCTACTGTGCTTTACGGCAGTTATATCAAATACACTTTGATAATCGTTTAATAAAGCTAATGTTTGCCCCCAATGCGATACACCAAGCCAAGTACCTCCCCCTTGCGGATCGATCGGGTAAATTGCGTTACCTGTGTGCTTACTCGGGGCGATTGCCATTTCTCGCGTTTTTTGCTCATCACGATTAAAAAACAACTCGTAGCCATCATCAGTTAAGAAGTAACTTAAAGTGCACATATTAACTTTGCAGTGATTTTGATTGGCTTTTTTCTCTCAAAAAAGTGGCTGTACTTGGTGCTAACCCAAAGCTCTGGTCGAATGATGCTTTTTGTGCAAAGGTAATTTGTGAAATCATCGCATAGTGATGTACTGCATGGCTTCCTACAAATATAAGCTCTCGTGCTAATGAGGTTGTTACAGTTTGTACATTTTTACTTTTAATTGATACTTCGCTTGAAAGTAACAGCGGTTTATTAAAATCATCTGTACTTAGCTGTTCAATCCACGATGCTATCTCGGCAATTTTTTTTATCGCTTCGCAGGGGTTACTTTCAATATTACTGCCGCGTAGGCGACTATCGTAATCAATATTATTTATATCAAAACCCGTCATTAAAGATTGGTAATGATCGATAATGTGGCGCATATGTGACCCAGCTGAACTAATGAAATTAGGAGCAACGATTTGCGAATAATCCTCTTTAGTTACACTTTCAAGATAAGTATGACCTTGAGCGAGTATTTCTAACTGACTATTTAACATTGAATCGGTTTTCCTCATTTATAATTTCGTCGTGTATGCATACATAACGTTAGATAACATTTTGAATAATGCAATTTTGCATTGTATAAATAACTAGAAAGCTGTTCTTACAATAAAATTTCAAAATTTATGCAGTAATACATTTTTATATACAAAAGTAATTAATGAAAAGCTAGATAATATAGAGAGGGATATTAGTAGATGTAAAAGCAAATGGCGCTCTCGGTAGGGATCGAACCTACAACTCAGCCTCCGGAGGGCCACGTGATATCCATTTCACCACGAGAGCACATTTGTTGCCTCCACACCAACTCGCGATATCAGTGCTTTAGCATCAGCAATGATAAAGAGATCTTTAAATAAATACCAGTAACATCAGCTTATATGCTTATTAATTAAACTCTTTTAAATAAAACACTTCACAATGGCTTAAAAACACGCTATTTATTCTTATTGAATAAGAAACAGTAACGGTTTAGCAACATTGAAACTACGATTGTCGCTATGCGGATTAATTTAATACGAGGAAATAATGATGAGTTTAATGTCTACTGAGCAAGTTGCTGAGTTTTTAGGTGTAAAAGTAGAGCGTGTAAAACGTCTTTCTAGAGAGAGTTTATTAATTGCTAAATCAGAAGATGAAAATGGCGAACCACAATTTGATACAGCCGAAGTAACTAAATACAAAGAGCTAGCCGAGCGCTTTGGTGGCCTTTAACATCTATAAAAAGTATTATTAACGAGTTTAGTTAGCTGCGCGCGTAACATTACAGATTTATTAGTTATGCCGCGCTCTTCGTACCAGCCAATACATAACACTAAAAAAAACAGCTTATAGTAATTCAGCTTATCTATTGAAAGATCAAACGTTTTTGTTTTATCGATGCTATTTTTATAGTTATTTAACAATGCACTTTCACTGCTCTCATTAAAATTAAAGCTCACTGCAAGAGCTGCCAAATCAAAATACACATCGTTAGTTTGTGCGTATTCAAAATCAATTAAATACATACCTGAAGCATTTACAATAATGTTGTCTTTTATTAAGTCGTTATGACAAAAACCTGCATTAAATGACATAGCCGTAACTGCTTTGAGTGCCTGCTCTATTTGAAGTTTATATTGCGTATATACGCCGGTGTTTTGATAAAAATGAAGCTCTTTAGCTATATCCATTGGCGCGGTAGACACTTTGTAATTGTGCACTTGAGCAAGTTTATTAATAAAGCTAAGCGTTATATCCGATTGCGCGCTCTTGCCTTCAATATAATTAAATACCGCACGACCGTTTTCTTTATCAAGCCAAATAGGCGCTGGACATATATTAAAGTCACTTAAAAAGCGCTGCGCTTCAAGGCCAATATTTGGCCAATGACTTTTATAACATTTTAATAAATACCCTTGTTGCTCGGTACGTATTAAAAAATTATCGTTACTAAAGCCATTAAGTAATCGCTCGCTTGAAACAATGCTTGTAGGCTCTATAAACGCACTACAAATTTTTACTAACTGAGTATGGGCAATCATTGATTAAAGCTGTGCTAGAGGCTTAGCTTGGCTTTGTTCGTACTCTTCGTACCAGGTTTTAAAGCCCCACGCTGCCATAATGGTATAAAATATAAAGAGTGCTAGCGTTGGGTAATAGCCTTTTTCGTAATATAAATACATAGAAGCTGCATCTATAACAATCCAGTACAGCCAGTTTTCGAGGACTTTTTTAGCAACTAAGTAAGTAGTTACTACTGCAAAACACGTTGTAAAGCTATCAAGATAAGCAAAATCAGCATGAGTATAGTTTTGCATAACGTAACCAATAGCTATTGCAGCTATAGTTGTTAAACTAATTAAAACAGCATGGCGATTCATCGACCACGATGTAATATTTAAATTTTCAGCTTTGCCTTTACGCCATACAACCCATCCAAATACAGCCATATACATATAATAAAAATTAAGTAATGACTCCATAAGTAATGCACCATTCCAGTACATTATTGTATAAATGAGTGTGCTAAAAAATGCTGCCGGCCAACACCATAAGCTTTCTTTTATTGCTAATAATAAATAAGCCATTGACAACCCTACCGCAATATACTCCCAATGCGACATTGCTGTAAAACCACTTAAGGTTTGTGTTAAAAAGTCCATATTATGCAGTTACCGTTTAGTTGTGCCGATTGTTATACCAACCTGCTTATATACGGGGTCTATTTAACGTTAAGAAAATTACGCTAGAGCTAGGCAAAAATTTTTGTATCTAGTTGTTCTAAATAAAAATTTTTAACGACGTTATAGTGCAATTTAATTCGTTAAATTGATCAAATATTTATGCAGGTTGGTATTATAGGCTATTCAGGCGATAAGTCGCCAGAGAGAAACTTACATACAAAAATAGCTTTACCAAATTCTTCATATGAGCGCTTAATTTCGATATTTAATACCTGCATTACTAAATCGTAATCACCAAAAATTTGCGTTGATAACGTGTTAGTAATCACTTTTAAATCATCGTATTCGTTTAATCTGTCAATAAACCCTTGTATAAACGGGATATAGTCTTGGTGAAGTGGGTATTTACTGATCTCTACTGATAATTTCATTTTCGACTCTTTATTTTAATTACCGATTACAACAAGTCATTCAATGCTAGAGCCGTTATTAAATACAGTGTAAAATCGCTGCAACACTCAATTGAAATGAGCTTAATATGGCACGTAGAATAACCTACAAATATAAAAACGAACCGCGCGAGATTAATTTCGCTAAAGATAAATACCACGACATGTATCAAGCAATTGCTGCCGCTGAAGGTATTGATCTGACTAATTACTTAAGCATGGTACAGCAAATAGAAATGACCTCAAAAGGGTCTGCCTCTGTTCGTAACTTTCGCGACCAAGAATTTGCCCGTATGGGCTTTAGCGATATTTACTTTATAAAAGAGTAAATACAGCTTTATAGCTGTGTCAACGCTGATACTCATAACTTACGCGTGGTGTAATATTACATAATAGCTCGTAAGGGATAGTATCAGCGCATAGTGCTATTTCTTCAACTGGTAGCTCAGGGCCCCACATAGTAACCCTGTCGCCAACTCTAATATTATACTCATTAGAGCCTATATCTACACTAATCATATCCATTGCTACACTACCGACAATACCATAACGCTGCTTGCCAATTATAACGGGTGTCCCCTCTTTAGCGTGCCGAGGATAACCATCGCCATAACCCATAGCCACAACAGCTAACTTGGTTGGTTTATCGCTTTTCCAACGACCACCATACCCGACCGCCTCATTAGCAGGCACATTTCGCACTGCAATTACGCGCGTAGTTAAGCGCATAACTGGTTTTAATTTATGTTGTTGCCCAATACTATTTGCCATAGGCGATACGCCATATAGCATTAGACCAGGGCGTACCCAATCACCATGACCATTTGGCCACGCGATAATACCCGCTGAATTTGATAAACAATGCGCTTGGTCAATACCATTCACTAAGTTATCAAATAACGTGATTTGTTGAACCGTTTTAGCATTATCAACATCATCAGCACACGAAAAGTGGGTCATTAAATTAACGGTATTTTTAGCGTTAGGTGTTTTTTGTAAGCGGTTATAAAACTCTTCAAACTGCTCTGGTGCAATACCTAGCCGATGCATACCTGTATTTACTTTTAACCAGCATGTTATTGGCGCATCGAGCTTTGCTTTTTCAAGCGCGGCTAATTGGTATTCATCATGAATAATAGTTTGAAAGTTATTAGCGAGTAAAATAGGCAAGTCGGCTTTGTTAAAAAAGCCTTCTAGTAAAACTATTGGCTTGGTTAAGCCCCCCGCTCGCAGAGCTAACGCTTCATCTATACGCGCTACAGCAAATGCATCAGCATTATTTAAATGCTGTGCAATCGTTACTAAACCATGCCCGTAAGCATTTGCTTTTAGCACTGCCATTACTTTGCTGTTAGGTGCAAAGCACTTAACTTGCGCTAAATTATGCGCAAGTGCAGCTAAATTAATTTCAGCAGTAGCTAAGCGCATTAGTAATCGTCATCTACCGCTGGTCCCGCGTAATTATCAAAGCGAGAGAACTGACCTTGGAATGTTAAACGTACTTTACCAATTGGGCCGTTACGTTGTTTACCTATGATAATTTCGGCAATACCTTTGTCGGTACTATCTTCGTTGTACACTTCATCACGGTAAATAAACATGATTAAATCGGCATCCTGCTCTATCGACCCCGACTCACGTAAATCTGAGTTAATTGGGCGTTTATCAGCACGTTGCTCTAGTGTACGGTTAAGCTGTGAAAGCGCAACAACCGGACATTTTAGCTCTTTTGCTAATGCTTTAAGTGAACGCGAGATTTCGGCAATTTCGAGCGTTCGGTTATCAGCAAGGCTTGGTACACGCATTAACTGCAAGTAATCGACCATGATCATGCTAATGCCACCATGGTCGCGGGCTATACGCCTTGCACGTGAACGAACATCAGTAGGTGTTAAGCCCGACGCATCATCAACGTACATTTTACCTTTTTCCATCAACAAGCCCATTGTTGATGAAAGTCGTGCCCAATCGTCATCATCTAACTGGCCAGTACGTACCTTAGTTTGGTTAATACGGCCAAGAGACGCTAGCATCCTCATCATAATTTGCTCAGAAGGCATCTCTAGAGAGTAAATTAATACTGGTTTGTCTTGAGTCATTGCAGCATGTTCTGCAAGGTTCATCGCAAAGGTGGTTTTACCCATTGATGGACGTGCTGCTACAATAATTAAATCGGATGGCTGTAAGCCCGTCGTCATTTTATCAAGATCGGCATAACCTGTACTTACACCTGTTACACCATCTTGTGGCGATTGATAAAGCTCTTCTATTTTATCAACGGTTTTTTCAAGGATGCTATGAATGCTCTGCGGACCTTCATTACTTTTTGTTCGTTGCTCAGCAATTTTAAACACTTTGCTTTCGGCAAAATCAAGTAAATCGTGACTAGTACGTCCTTCAGTATTAAAACCCGCTTCTGCAATTTCGTTCGCTACGCCAATCATTTCACGTACAACAGCGCGTTCGCGTACAATACTTGCGTAAGCGTCAATGTTAGCAGCGCTTGGCGTGTTTTTAGCTATTTCAGCTAAATAAGCAAAACCACCAATTCCTGCAAGCTTATTATTTTTTTCTAAACTTTCAGAAATAGTGATTAAATCTATTGGATCGCCAATCTCAGCAAGTGCCGTCATCGCTTCAAAAATTAACTTGTGCGTACGGGTATAAAAATCCTGTGATACAACAAGTTCAGCTACGCGGTCAAAAGCTTGGTTATCAAGCATTAAACCACCTAAAACAGATTGTTCAGCTTCTATTGAATGGGGAGGAACTTTAAGAGTATCGACTTGCTTATCTGGTTTGGCCATAACTTCACAGTGGTAAAATTGAATGGCTCTATTCTATCGACTTGAAGGGGCTGTGCAAATAGAAAAGCAGGAAATCTTTTCCTGCTTTTTGTAATCGTGAAGGTGAGAGCGTTATTTAATACGAAGCTCTATGCGCCCACTAATGGTATCCATTTCAACATTAGCATTACCGCCATTGATACTAAATTCTAAATCACTGGCTGGGCCATATTTAGCTTTACTGACTTTGTCACTAGTAACTTTATTAATGATTTTGCCATTAGCATGGGCTTTAATTTCAAAATTTGCAGATACGCTGTCAGGAAAGTAAAAATCACCATCGCCACTTACCGATTCAAAACGTACATCACCACCTTTTAAAAGCTCTTTAATGTGTACTTCGGCTTCGCCATTTACCGTGTTAATACGTAAGTTTTTAATTGACGATAGCGTAAAATTTATATCGCCATTTACATTTTCAAGGCGCACATCATTGGCGCTTGAGGTTGATTTAATATCGCCATTAACAGCACTAAAACGCAGTTCACCACTTGATTGCCTATCGTTAATTTCGCCATTTACGGTTTCAAATTGAATATTACCACTTAAATTTTGTGCATTTACGTCGCCATTAACTGTGGTCAATTTAATATTACCGGCAATATCATCTACCGTAATTTCGCCATTAACCACAGCAACTTCAGCACCGTTTTTTAGCTCTTTCGCAGTCACCGATACATTAACGCCAGCAAACTCTAAGCTGCTGCTTTTAGGCATAAATATGGTTAGGCTTGAGCCATCGCCATTATTACTCCAATTTGATTTACGTGGCATTTTTACAATAAACTGAGTTTTATCGCCATTTGTTTTAAGCTCATAACCTTCTGCTTTGTCATCAAGCTCGCCAGATACTTTAAATTCGTTTTTATCCCAGCCTGTAATATGTATATCACCGCGTTGGTTTTCAATAAAAATAGTGCCGCCATTTGGTACGTCTATTTGCTTATCTATTTTTTCACCCGCAAATACCGCCAATGGAAATAAGCTTAGTCCTAATAAAATCGCTTTCATGTCGTACTCCTAAATGTGCTGCCAACGTGGCGCGTGCACCTTGTTAATTAAATCAAGTTGTTGTTGATATATTTGCGCTAACATTGTCAGAAGCGCTTGGTTTTGTGGTTCATTTTCAAGAGCTTGCATTATTGCTTGTTCAGCCTCTTCTAATTCTTGTAGTTGTGTTTGCCAATTAGTGGTCAATGCTTCTTTATTTTCGTATTCAACTAACAAACTGTTTTTTTTCGCCGAAAAGTAATCACTTATAGCCACTACGGGTTGTGGCTCGGGCGCTATAAAAAATATATTTACAGCAATTAAAGTAGCTAATGTGCAGGCAGCTATTGCCGTTAGTTTTGGCCAAATGCCAGCTTTTTTTTGGTTCTGCTTATTATTAACAATTGCTCGCTCAATCCCTGCCCATAAATCTTTTTGTGGTGGTATCTCTTTATCAAGCATATTTAATGATTTGTTTAAGTAATCGTCAAAATTTGGTTTATTCATTTTCATACCACTCTTGTAATAACTGCCTAGCACGATGATATTGCGATTTACTTGAACCAACAGCCATACCTAACTGTTCGGCTATTTCCTCATGCCTGTAACCTTCAATTGCAAACAACACAAACACCATACGTGCACGCTCAGGAAGCCTTACTATTAATTTATCAAGGCCATTTAAGCCTTCGCAATCATTAGCTGATTGCTCATCCATACCGCTGTGTTCAATGCTCACCACTTTTTGTAGCCAATTTTTTTGCTTGCGTAGGTAGTTAATCGCAATATTGCTGGCAACACTGTAAAGCCAAGTAGAAAACTGCGAGCGACCGTCAAATTGCGCTATTTTATGCCACACCTGTACAAACACTTCTTGCGCTGCATCTTCAGCATGCGCTTGGTCGGCTAATAAACGTAAGCATAAACCGTAGACTCGTTTTATATGTAACTCATAAAGCGTTGTATATGCCGCCTGCTCACCCGACTTAACACGTTCAATAAGTGTAGCTTCGCATAAAGGCGTTTGTTCGTGTTTAACGTGTAACATCCGTGATGTCGCCTTTTAATTATTATTATTGAGTTAGTGTATTGATAAGTTAGACGTAATAACAGTTCGAAAAGGTTTAAAGGGAATAAAAAAATAATTGAATAAAAAAGAGGGTTGTACGAGGTTGTATTTAACTGTGCCCTTAACTAGCAACTAATAAACGAAGTTAGCCAAATTACAGACACAAAAAAGCCGTGCTAATAGCACGGCTTTTGTCGCTTAATTAAAAAATTAAGCTTCAGCGATTACGATTACTTTAATAGTAGCCGTTACGTCTGAGTGAACTGAAATTGATACGTCAAATTCACCTGTCTCACGGATAGTACCTAGAGGCAAACGAACTTCTGACTTAGCAACTTCAACACCAACAGCTGAGATAGCGTCAGCGATGTCACGAGTACCGATTGAACCGAATAACTTACCTTCGTCACCAGCTTTAGATACTAATGTAACTTCTGCTAATGCTTCTAGTTTTTCAGCGCGTGCTTGTGCAGCAACTAACTGTTCAGCGATTTTCGCTTCAAGTTCTGCACGACGAGCGTCAAACGTTTCAATGTTAGCTTTAGTCGCAGGAACTGCCTTACCTTGAGGGAAAAGGAAGTTACGTGCGAAACCAGATTTAACTACAACCTGTTCACCTAGGCTACCTAGGTTAGCGATCTTATCTAGTAGAATAACTTGCATGTTTCTACACCTTTTAAAAACTGTTAATCCGCTGCTTACTTATGTAAGTCAGTGTATGGAAGAAGGGCTAAGTAGCGAGCACGCTTAATAGCAGTTGCTAGCTGGCGCTGGTATTTAGCGCTAGTACCTGTAATACGGCTAGGTACGATTTTGCCACTTTCTGTAACATAGTTTCTAAGAGTAGCTAGATCTTTGTAATCGATTTGCTTTACGCCTTCCGCTTTAAAGCGGCAGAACTTACGACGTCTGAAATAACGTGCCATGAGATTAATTCCTCAAATAATTCTTTCTATATGCTGAGCATGCAAAACCAATTGGCTAAGGCCGTTACGACCTTCGTGGCGATTTAAAAAACCACTCACTTGCAATGCCTGCCCAACGTGCAAATGTTGAGTCTGTTGTTGCATTTGCTTTCCACTGGCAACTACCTGAAGCCTCACGTAACTATTACGGTTAAGGTCTGCTTCGGTTTGCATCGATTTATGTTCTACAACAAAAATACAATGCGGGATGCCAGCAGGGCTTTGGCTAAACTTGGGAGTTTTACAAACTACCCCAGATATAACCAGCTGATTCATAAAAGGGCTAACCATTTATATTTACCGCCAGTTAAACGCCATGCTAGGACTCAAAACAATTAAGCAGCTGGTGCTTCTTTCTTCTCTTCTCTTGCAAGAGGAGACGCTTCAGTTTCAGCAGTTTTAGTGCGGATAACTAAGTTACGAAGCACTGCATCGTTGTAGCGGAAAGTAGTTTCTAGCTCGCTGATTACTTCAGTTGGTGCTTCAACGTTCATAAGAACATAGTGAGCTTTATGAAGCTTGTTAATTGGGTAAGCCAATTGACGACGGCCCCAATCTTCAAGACGGTGGATAACACCACCAGCTTCAGTGATAGAACCAGTATAACGTTCGATCATACCAGCAACTTGCTCACTCTGATCTGGGTGAACCATGAATACGATTTCGTAATGACGCATGGATATTCCTTACGGTTAATAGAGCCTTCTACCGTTTCGGCCGGTCGGTTTAAGGCAAGGAATTAATAGTTTAAAAGCCGAAATGAGCGCGCATTTTACGCTTAGACGGATAATTAAGCAAGCAGGTTTTTTAAGCTTTTATAGATAAGTGTTTAAAAGTAATAATTACGCACTTCGCTTGTCACGCTAACAAGCTGATCGCCTACCGCAAAAGTTAAGCAAAGAGTGTAATACCTCTTTTAGAAGCCAAGCTTACTCGCGTGAAAAGCGATAGCTTTTAATTGCTTAAGCTTTATGTTTACCTCGAAAATATAAACATTTACTCAAGCTTAAAGCCGTGCAATTATTAATCAATACATTATTAAATAAGGATATTTATGAAGCTCTTACTATCGCTTGTATTAATACTTACTTTTAGTACACCATTTTTAAGCCACGCAAAAACCAATACAACTGACATAACCGTTGGTAAAAAAGTCATTCTGCAATCAAAAATACTCAACGAAGACAGGCCCATTAAAATTTTCATACCTGACACTGTAAAAGACGATCAGCCCCTTTATGTTATTTATTTACTTGATGGTGTTGAGCACTTTCATACAGCGTCTGGTATTATTAAATCCCTTGTAGATTACGAGCAAATACCCAATGCCATGCTTGTTGGTATTGATACAACTAACCGCGTTCGCGATTATTTACCAAAAGTACAAGGCGAGCCTAAAACAGAGTTTCAAACCTTTGTTAAAAACAAATGGCCTGACGCAGGACAAACCGACAAGTTTTTAAAGTTTGTGTCTGATGAACTCATGCCTTATATAAACAGTAATTACTCAACTAACGGCTACAGCACCTTAATTGGTCACTCTAATGCTGGTACATTAACGCTTTATACTTTAGTTAATCAGCCTGAGTTATTTAATAACTACATAGCTATAAGCCCAAACAGTTGGTGGAGTGATGAAGAGTTAAAAAATAATATTATTAAATACACTAAAAACCCTAAAGGCAGCCAATCGTTATTTATTAGTGTAGCGAGTGAAGGCGCCCGTTTTTATACAGGTGTTTTAAATGCTTTAGTAAATTTAGAGCAACAAATGCCTACGCAGCTAAAATGGGAATATAAGCATTACCCTACTTTTTCTCATATGGGCACCATACTACCAGCACTTAGCGATAGCCTAATTCACTTATTTGGCGACCTAATATTTAAGGTTACTGATGAGCACGGAAGATTTGCTGATATATCGCTTATTACCGGTTACTATCAAGCACTGAGTGATAAGTACGGATTTGAGCTTAAAATTCCACAAGATGTGTACGTAGAATTTGCGCATAGCCAGCAAAAATTTGGTAACACTAAAAAAGCGATAACAACGCTTAAAAACTTTACTACCCAATACCCTAATGCTGCTTACTCCCACATGCGACTATCACAAGGGTACACTGCTAACAAACAGTTTAAAGAAGCCGTAACTAGCATGAAACAGGCACTAGAACTTGCTAAGCAAAACTCGCGAGACCCAATGTTAGTTGATGCGCTACAAGATATGGTGAATGAAGCACAAAAGAAATTATAATTGATTTAACGCAAAGCGTTTTTTAACTAACTATAGTAATTACGAGCTACGCTCGTCGCGTCAGCAAGCTAAACGCCTACAGGTAAAATTAAGCTCAGTGTTAAACTTTGCATGTAGTCGCCGAGCTTGCTCGAGTGAAAAGCGCAGCTTTTAATATGTACAAAACTATTTAAAAACAAAAAACCAATGCTTAAATTAAACATTGGTTTTTTGTAATAACTAATAAATTTAGAATAGATTTTGAATTAAAAAAACGCTCATTTCATTTACTTACAAGTGTTTTTTAAGAAACTCAGTTACCTCTTTGTATTGTACTTTTAAGCTTTCAGGATCATCAAAAAAATGTGTTCCATCATCAATTTCGACATACTTTATATCTAGATTTCGCTTTGCTTTATCATAAAAATATTTTGATTGTCGATAGTCAACTCTCGTATCTTTTGTCCCATGGATAAGTAAGAGAGGAGCTTTAATTCGGTTAATCATATTGATTGCCGAAACCTCAGATAATGCATCAACGGCTTTACTATCAGTCATATCAACAATATTACCTAGATAAGCATCTTGTCGTTCTTCATCTTCAACCAACTCTTTTAGATCAGATATTCCAGAAATACTAATAATGCATTTAAAACGATCGGGCTCTTGCCATGCAGCTGTTAATGCAACATAACCACCATAACTTGCGCCATAAATACATGCATTATTTTTTGATGTTAATCCAGTTTTAGTAGCCCAATCCATTGCATCATATACATCTTGTTGCATACGTTTACCCCACTGATAATAACCATCAGTTTCAAAAGCACTACCAAAACCTTCTGAGCCTCTGAAGTTCACTTGCAATACCGCATAACCTAAACTAACTAAATACTGAAGCTCTCGATTAAAGTATTTGTAGTCTCGACTATGAGGTCCTCCGTGAGGCATTACAATTAGCGGAGGTGCTTTAATGCCTTCTGGTTTTGTAAAATAGCCTGAGATTTCAGCTCCATCGCTCGCTTTAAAGCTATAGTTTTGCACTGGTACAAATTTATTACGTGCTAAATAAGGAAATTTAGATAACCAAGCGCCGCCCTTCTTTGTGTTTAAATCAAAATAATAATAAGTAGGGCTGACTGAATCACTTATTACATTTACAAGAATTCGTGTTCTATCTTTACTGCGGCTAACAATACTAGCTTGCTTATCACCAAATAAATTAGTAACCATACGCTCTTGCTTACCGTCTACCTCTGAAAAATAATGGCTTTTGTAGAAATCATCATAGTAGCCAACCCCTATAAAATCGCCCTCACTATTAACGATTGCATTATTTATATCGTATTTGTCATTGCTATAAACAAGTTCTTCAAACTCCCCTGACTCGATGTCATATGACCATAAGGCTTGTCTGTGTAATACACGATCAGACAGGACGTAAGCTTTTGTACCATCTTCATTAAGGCCTTGGATGGAGAAAGTGCTGTCTTCGCCCAGAATATGGGTATGAATCATTTTTAATGCTTCATCTTTCTTTGCTCGATACCATATTGAAGCAATAAACTTATCATCTTTTTTATCAATTGCGATCCCCAAGCGTAAAACTCCCTTAGGGTCTGCATACCAACTTTCAATATTTTCTTTATTCCTCTGAATTTTATCAAAACTAGAATCACCTAACTCAACTTTAAAAACAGAATAAGCTTTATCTTTTTCATCAAACGTTGACACTAGCGCGAAATCTGGCTCATTTTTAAGTGAGGAAACGAGTCTAAAACTCTGATACCTATACCATCTATATTCAGAAAAGCGTCGCGTAGTTAGCATTTTACTTTCATTGGTTACAACATTAATGGCGTATAACCTTGAAACTCTCACGTATTGACCATTGACATATTCAGGGTAGCTGGCGGAAACAATGATATATTTATTACCTGACCAACGAATAAAATCGACTCTGTCTTGATCTTTTTTGAGACTTGCTAATATATTAAATTCGATGCTAGGAAATTTAGCCAAGCTGATAGTAGGACCTTCAGCAGTGTTGTAAAGTGTTGCTATCATTTCTCCATTTGGCGATATTTGAGGCTGCTCTACCATTGGAAGTTTGGCGTAGGACTCCCAAGGTTTATCTTTTGCATGAACTACAGATGTAGTTAATAAAAAAAATAAGAGTGTTATTTTTATCATTTATCTCTTCCTTAAAATCTAGTAAAAACTTTTTATTATATTTAATATAAAAATAACAAAGTTTACCGAAAAAACATACAAAGGAAGTACTTAATTTATTCCAATAAAAAACCGATATTTAAATTAAACATCGGTTTTTTTAGTAAAAGCGAATAATTAGCTGCTTTTTTTCGTTGGGTTTCGCTTCACTCAACCCAACCTACGTTACTTACCAATCGCTTCTTTGGCGAATAGATGCTTTATTGGGCCTAGGTTATCAACGAGTGAAAGCCCTACTCCGCGAATAAGTTTTTTAACTGGGTTTGCACCTTCAAATAACTCTTTGAGCCCTTGCATCATGGCTATGTGCTTTTGCGCGTCAAGCTTGCGGGTGCGCTCGTAATCGCGAAGTGTGCGTGTACTGGCAAATTCTTTACTATCGCTTGCTAAAAGCGCAATTAAATAAGCGGCATCTTTTAGGCCTAAATTCATACCAAGCCCTGCAAGTGGGTGAATGGTATGTGCGGCATCACCCATTAACACCACTTTGCCTGAAACCCATTGTTGGGCGTAGCGCATTTTAAGTGGGAAAGCCGCGCGCTTACTTTGTATTTCACATAATCCGCATTGGCCATCTATGGCAGCCATCACCGATTTATTAAAGTCGGCGTCACTCATTGCCAGTAGTTCATCACAATGATTGGGATTGGTAGACCACACAATTGAATGGGTATTGGCATCGCTAAGTGGTAAAAATGCCAGAGGCCCTGTTGGTAAAAACACTTGGCGTGCGGTGTTTGCATGTGGCTCTTTGGTTTTAACCGTAGCAACTAGTGCGTGGTGATCGTAATCTTTAAAGCTAAGCGCCATATTAAATTGTTTACGAATAGCCGAGTTTGCGCCATCGGCTGCAACCAGCAGTTTTGCAATAATTGGTTCGCCGCTTTTAAGTGTTATAAATACGTCAGATTCACTTTGATGTATTTGCTGATACTCGGTATCGAACATTAGCGTGGCGCTTGGTTCCTGCTCTAGCTCTTTTATAAGTGCATAGCGAATAATATCGTTTTCAACAATGTGGCCTAAATGTTCAAGCTCAAGTTGTGCGTTGTTAAAGGCAATTTTACCAAAGCTGTCAGCATCGCGTACATCCATATGTGTATAAGCGCACGCTCGTTGTGCAATAATTTCGGGCCATACATTTAATTGTTCAAGCAGGGTTTGACTTGCAATGCTCAGCGCACTTACACGTAAACCATATTCGTTTATTGGTGGTGCTTGTGTTGATGTAGCGTCAATCACAACGACGCTTATATTGGCTTTTGCCAACCCTAGTGCCAGTGTTAGCCCTACGCAGCCGCCACCAACAATACAAACCTGAGCTTGTTTCATAAACGCTTACCTTGTTTAACTTGCCCCATTAGCTGCTTAGCTAGCGGCGCTTTTAATGCGGGAAATAAATCCATCGAAAACAATCCAATGCTGCGCCCCAATGCGAGCACTCGCGATGAGTTCGAAAAAAGCCTGACAAGTGCATCAGTTAAACTCATTACGGTTTTTATATCGCTACTGCGATTTTGTACATATTCACGTGTAAACGCATAGCTGCCTAAGTCGTGTTGGCTGTTTGCGATTAAATTACTAAGCACCTGCACGTCGCGAAGGCCTAAATTAAAGCCTTGCCCAGCAATAGGATGAATGGCATGTGCAGCATTACCAATAACCACTGTACGGTGCGCAGTTAAAGATTCGACTTGCCCATACACAAGCGGGTAACTGGTGCGTATACCTACTTTAGTAAACTGGCCACCACGATAACCAAACGCGCTTTGCAGTGCGCCTAAAAAGTCTTGCTCATTAAACGCCATGTGCTGATCAATCTGATTTTTTGGCATACACCAGACAAGCGAATAACGGTTATTGCTCATGGGTAATAACGCTATCGGTCCATTTTGTGTAAAACGCTCAAAAGCGTGATTATTATGCCCACCCGCCACTTCGACATTGGCAATAATGGCATGTTGCTCATAAGGGCGAGTATTAAAATCAAGCCCGAGTAAATTACGTGTTGGTGATTGTGCGCCATCAGCAATAACTAATAACGCTGCATTTAATTGCTCACCACTTTGTAGAGTGAGCGTATTGCTATGCAAGGTTTGCTCAATGGCGGTTACGCTATCGGGGCAATAAAGGCTAATTGTTGATAGCGTTAAACGCAGGTGGAGCGCTCGCCCAAATGGGTTTACTTCAACTACATAACCAAGTGAAGGTTTAGCAAACTCGTCGCTATTAATGTGGGCTTTACCAAAGTGACCTCTATCAGATACATTAACTTGCCTGATTGCAGCGGTATAACTGGCGGTTGGGTCAAATAAGTTAAGGTTTTGCAAATACGCAACCGATTGCTCAGCAAGTGCAATACTTCTGTCGTCAAAGCTTGGGTGGTAGTCGCTTGTTACTTGATTAGCTTCTACAACAGCAATATTTAACGCAGGGTTGGTTTTAGCCATACTTAACGCACAGCTTGCTCCTACTAAACCCCCGCCAATAATAACTACATCAAACTGCTTAGCCACTTTACTCTCCGAGCTTTATACGTTTTTAGCACTTTGCATAAGTGCCTCTATATCGCTAATTTTTTTAGGTACGCTTAGGGTCAAGTTTTCATGGCCGGTTTCGGTAACTAACAAGTTATCTTCGATACGAATACCAATACCTTTGTATTTTTGTGGTGCGCTTGAGTCTTCGCTTATATAAAGCCCTGGCTCTATGGTGAGTACCATACCAGGTTCAAAGGCGCGCTCTTGGTTATTTACCTTGTAATCGCCCACATCGTGAACATCTAAACCCAGCCAATGCCCAAGGCCGTGCATGTAATATTCTTTACAGGCACCTTTTGCTATTAAATCATTAAAGTCGCCAGTTAAAATCCCTAAATCAAGCAACCCTTGGGTCATCACTTGCATTGCGAGTTTGTTAGCATGCGACATGTAACCACCTGGCTTTACTTCATCAAAGGCAACTTCTTGCGCTTTAAGTACAATATTATAAAGCGCGGCTTGCGGCTCGCTAAATTGTCCGTTTACGGGAAATGTACGCGTAATATCGGCGGCATAACCTTGTAGTTCACAACCGGAGTCTATAAGTACCAGGTCGCCATTTTTTAATACGTCGCTATTTTGTGTGTAATGTAAAATATTGGCGTTGTCGCCACTACCAACAATGGTGCCGTACGCAGGATGCGGCGCACCATTCATAGCATAATGATGATGTAGCTCAGCCTCTAGCTGAAACTCAGTGGCACCCGCATGCGAATAGCGCATTGCGCGCATGTGCCCTCGCGCACTAATTTCACAGCTTTCTCGCATAACATCTATTTCACTTGGCGATTTAAACAAACGCATTTCGTGAATAAGGCCGCGTATTTCTTTTAAAGCATTCGGTGCTTTGAGGCCTTTTCGACAGCCACTTCGAAGTGTACCTAGTAATAAAAACACTTTAGTATCAAATGAAGAGTAGGCGCCTTGTGCAAAATAAAGCGCATTTTTTGCATTTAGCATATCCAGTAGCTTATCGTTTAGTTCACTTAGCGGGTAAGCTTGATCAAATAAGTAGTCACTTTTAGCTTTATCAAAGCCAACTCTGCGGCCATGCCAAATTTCTGCAAGCTTGTCTTTATCTAGGCAAAATAAAGTACTGGGTGCATCGCTGTTATTACATAGTACGAGTACGGCGTCGGGTTCGTTAAAGCCAGTTAAGTAAAAAAAGTCGCTATCTTGTCTAAATGCATATTCGGTATCGCGGCTACGCGTCACTTCGTTCGCAGCGGGAATAATAGCAACGCTATTTTCATCCATTTGAGCAAGTAAACGCTCGCGGCGTGCTTTAAATTCTGACTTTTGTACTTCAACCATTATTAACCAACCCGTTTTACTTTTTAAAAGTTAATGAAGTGTTTTTTTAGTGCTTTGCGTGCTCTGCACTTTACCAAGCTCTGCAAAACAAAGTAGTGCTGATACGCGCACATATTCAATCACTTCGTGCAGCGCTTGGCTGTCTTCTTCGGTTTCTTCAAAAGTGGTATCTAGGCGAGTGATTTCGCTAAAGTCAGTAATAACTTCTTTAACATCGCTTGATAGCTTACCGTAGTCTTTTTGCTTTAAACCAAAACCAAGCATAAAACCTGCTACCCATGATACGAGGCCATTAGCTTGATCGATGAGTGTTTCGTCGTCGCTTGGTAAAAATAAATCAAACTGAAATTCATCATCATTAAAGCTCGCGACTACTTGCTTATAAATAGTGCCAAAAAACTGCTTTAAATCGTTACTAAACGATTCACCATCGTTAAACACATCGCTCAAAAGACCTAAGTATTCTTTGTCGTCAATGGTTAAACCACACGCAAGTAAACCACTAATCACACCATGCGCTTCGGCAGGTGATACAAATATTTCGTTTTTTTCTAAAAGCAGTTGAGCTTTTTCGTAATCGGGTAAATCGTTCATAATCGAATCTTCGCTTTGCAAGTTAAGGCAATGCTACCACTCGATAAAAAGCAACTCCAATTAATTGTATGATCAAGCTCAAAAACCATGCGATAAAGTAAATGACGAGTTAAAGGTGCGGAAAAACTAAGCGAACGGTTTAATTTTTTGCGTTTGGGGTTTAAGGATTGGATTATGTCTTATATACTTAAATTGTTCCCTGGGGTACCGGAGCTTGGTTAAGTCCCTGAGCCGATAAATTTTATACCAGGATTTCTGTTCGTCTACTATTGTGCAAGCTCGGCATGTACCGAGAAGCCTACGGTAAACCGCAGATTTCCGCCCTGAAACCTTCTGGTTTCAGGACTGAAACCGGGTACCGTATCTTGGGGAACACCTTCTTATCTTTATACTCCCTTTTATTACTTATTCATTTTTTTGCTATACCTTCGTACATTATTTTTATAATTTTTGGCAAAAAAAAGCTGCAAGCAATTTCTTACTTACAGCTAAATTTTAAATGCTTACGCTTATTTACTTAAACCAACCTTGAAAGCGCTCCATCATCATGTAGTTTATTGGTACTAACAATAAAGTAATAAAGGTCGCAAAAATAATCCCAAACCCTAAGCTCACCGCCATAGGTATTAAAAACTGCGCCTGAGTCGCTTTTTCAAACAGTAACGGCATTAAGCCAATAAAGGTCGTTAAACTTGTTAGCATTACAGGGCGAAAACGCGATGCACCGGCAAGTTTAACTGCATCTAGTAATTTGCCGCCTTCACTGCGCTTTTTATTAATAAAATCAACGAGTACAAGCGAGTCATTTACTACCACCCCGGTTAGCGCAAGCATACCGAGTAAGCTCATAATAGTTAAGTCCATGCCCATAATCCAATGCCCTACTACAGCACCTATCATGCCAAATGGAATTACACTCATTACTATAATTGGCTGTAAGTAAGATTTGAGCGGTATAGCTAGTAATGCATATATAATGAAGAACACAAACACAAGTGCCCAAGCCAACGAACCAAATGACTCTCGTTGCTCTTTAGCCTCACCTTCTAGTTTGTAATCTACTCCAGGATATTGCTGCATTAATTCATCTAGGTATTCTGATAAATCAGCCTGAAGAATAGTCATATTAGTGTTATTTTTTTCGATATCGGCAGTTACATTTAAAGTACGGTAACGATCTATTCGATTAATAGTTGATGGACTTTGCCCAGCAGTAAGTGTTGCCACATGCGATAAAGGCACAGAGCCACCATCAGGTGTATTTATAAGTATGTTTTGTAAATCGGCTACAGAGCGGCGCTCATCTATAGGTAGGCGCACCATTACACGTACATCGTCCCGGCCTCGCTGAATACGTTGTGCCTGCGAGCCAAAGAACGAGTTACGTACTTGCCCTGCTACATTAACTCTATTTAAGCCCAGCGCTAAACCTTGTTGTGTAAGCTCTATTTGTAACTCTTCTTTACCGTCAGACATACTATCAGCAATATCAAATACTGTTGGGTAGGTCGATAAACGGGTTTTAATATGATTAGCCACGTCTTGTAAAATAGTCAACGAAGTACCGCTAAGCTGAACATCAATTGGGTCTGAACTTCGGCCAATTTCGGCTCTAAACGTTAAACTTTCGGCGCCTGGGATGACACCTATTAAATCGCGCCATTCGCTGGCAAGTTCTCGTGATCCTATATCTGATTCACGCTTTTCAGCCGGTGTTATTTCAAAGCGTACAGAGCCTGAATTAGATACACCACCACGCCCGCCTGTTGTGGCTAATATATTTAAAATAACGCTTTCGCCAGTATCTGGGTCGCGGTATTTTTCTTGTAATTGCTGCGCCTTTTGCGACATGTCAATTACGTATTTATTAGTTACTTCAAACGGTGTACCTGTTGGCAGTGTTAAGTTAACGCGGACTGTTTCGCTTGGTATGCGCGGGAAAAATACAAACTTAGTCCAACCGCTGGTGATCATGGTTAAAATTATAACAAATACACCAATAAACAAGCTTACCGAAGCCAATTTATGGCGCAGCGCTAAATTTAAAGTGGGTTGATAATATTTTAAAATTGCGTTTTCAAATCCATCTGCAAAACGCTGTTGAAGAACATCAAGCTTTGAAGGCTCACCTTTTTCGTGGCGCAGTTTTATATATTTTAAATGTGCTGGCAGTACAAATTTAGATTCAATTAATGAAAACAGTAATACAGGTATAACTACTACGGGTATTTGGGCAAATAAAGCACCACGCGCCCCTTCAATAAAGGCAAGAGGCAAAAATGCAGCGACGGTAGTTAATACACCAAAGGTTACTGGCGTTGCTACTTCTTGTGTACCCAAAATTGCAGCTTGCTCGCCCGACTTAGCCGTTTTTAAGTGGGTATAAACATTTTCGCCGGTAACTATGGCGTCATCAACAACAATCCCCAGTACCAATATAAAGCCAAATAAGCTCATAATATTAAGGGTTACACCAAAAATAGGCATCGCTATGAACGCGCCCATAAATGAAACCGGAATACCAATAAACACCCAAAATGCAATTGCAGGGCGTAAAAACAAAGTAAGTAAAGCCAGTACTAAAATACCGCCCTGTAAAGCATTAGTAGTTAAGGTTGAAATACGGCTTTTAACAAGTTCTGAGTCATCATCCCAATAGCTCAGTTCAAACCCCTGTGGTATTGAGCTTTGTTGCTCTTTTATATAGTTTTTAACATCGTCAGCAACGGTAATTGCACTTTGTGGACCAATTCGATATACGTCGATAAATGCTGCTTGCTTACCGTTAAAACGAGTACGTACTGGTGTTTCTTCAAAGTCGTCTTTAATTATCGCTATGTCGCCTAAACGAATAATCGTGCCGTCTGCTTGATTTTTAACAACAATATTGGCAAATTCATCTTTACGATATGCTTGCCCTTTAGAGCTTATAAGTACGTCCCCCCCTTCTGTTTTTAAGTTACCAGCAGAAATATCTGAACTTGAGTTAGAAATAGCACTCGATATTTGTGCAAGGCTTAAATCGTACTGGCGAAGAACGTCCTGGCTTACCTCTATAGCAATTTCATAATCACGCACACCACTTAGCTCTACCTGCGTTACATTAGGTAAACGTAGAATTTGATCGCGTACTGTTTCTGCGTATTCGCGGGTTTCTTTTTCGCCGTAGTCACTCGATACTGTAACCGCTATAACCTCACGGATACGCTCAGCAAGCGCTACTATTGGCTTTTCGGCATCGGCTGGAAAAGTATTAATTGCGTCTACACGACTTTTTATATCCGCTAAAAGCTCACGAGGGTCGTAACCGCTTTCAACCTCTATTGTTACAGAGCCAGAGCCTTCAGAAGAGCGACTAAATATTTGCTTAATGCCTTCTAAATCTTGCACGGCTTCTTCTATACGAATTGTTACGCCTTGCTCTACGTCCTCTGGTGTTGAACCACGCAAACTCACGTTTACACTTATCATGTCGGTTTCAAATGAAGGAAATACCTCAAGCGGTATTTTACTCGATAGACTAAAAAGCCCCGACAGTAACAACGTTACTAGCAGTAAGTTAGCAGCAACATGGTTTTTGGCAAACCAAGCTATCATGGTTTATCTCCTTGCTTTGCTGCACGGCGTTTTTTCAGCTCATCTACACTAATACCCAGCTCTTTCGCTTTTTGTTCAAGCTGCTCAGGAGATGGGCGCTTTCCTTTACCTTGCCCATTAGCTCCGCGGCTTTTAGGTTGCTCTGCGCTTTGCTCACCTAAAATCCTTACCTGAGTCCCAGAACTCACTTGCCCAAGTGGAGTAATGACGAGTTTATCATTTGGGTTTAATCCCGATTTAATCATCGCTTGTGTCGCATTTTGCCAAGCGAGTGTAATGTCTTTACGCTTAAGTACGCCCTCTTCAACAATGTAAACGTAAGTTCCTTGATAGATTGTACTGTTAGGGATTATAAGTGCGTTAGACACTGTTTTACCGGTAATTTGCGCCTTTATGTATTGCCCTATTTTTATTGGGTATTGGTTATTAGCTGTTGCTTTGTATGGGTCGTTAATTTTAGCAACTACATAAAGCTGTTGTGCGCCTTCATCAATGGCACCTTCAGTACGTGCCAGCTGCCCTTGCCAAGTTTGCTCACCTACTAAGTCTGAGGTAAATTTTACAATTGAACCCGCTTGGTTTTTAGCACCATCGCGATATTGTTCTGGTAAATTTACAAACGGAAGGTCTTTATTTTTAATTGGTAAACGAATCTCAACGCTATCGATTGCATAAATAGTGGCAAGCTGGGTATTGTTAGTAACAACTTGCCCTAAATCAACACTACGGCTGAGTATACGCCCGGCGTATGGCGCCGTTACTTTAGTGCGCTCTAAATCAAGCATTGCTTTTTCAAGTACTGCCTGCGCAGATAAAACTTCAGCTTCTGCTGCGGCTAGTTGTGGTTCACGCAGTACTAGGCTGCTTGCCTGATTTGAGCCACCAAGACGCTTCCAATCTGTGATAGCTTGTTGCCCACGCGCTTTCTCTTCCAGTAAGCCTTGCTCTGCGGTTAATAAATTGGCTTGAGAAGATTTAACTTCAGCTTGGTGATCTCTATCGTCTAGCTTTAAAAGGACATCGCCTTTTTCAAAAAAACCGCCTTCTCTAAAGTCATCGCTTACTTCAATTATTTGCCCAGATGCCTGAGCAACTAATAAACTTTGTGTACGTGGTTTGACCGTACCGTAGCTATCTATCATCACTTGGTAGTTTTGTGGTTTAAGCTCAAGCGCAGCTACACTTATTGATGCTTTAGGAGGTGAGCCAAAGCGTTTGGCCTCTGGCGGATTACCTTTGATAAACATAACAATTAAAATAGTGGCAACAATAACCACCGCTGGAATAATAATTTTTGCTGTTTTAGTTTTCATCGTTATTGCTCTTTAGTTCACTTGAGGGCTTTGCAAAATCACCACCAAGGGCAACATGTAAGTTAATTCTGTTAGCTATTAATTGGTTTTTAATTTCGATTAAGGAGCTTTGCGCATCGAAAGAGCGATCTTGTGCATCAAGCACGGTAGTGTAAGTTACCAAGCCACTTTGATATTGCTCAAACGATAACTGCTCTGCTGCAAGTGCATTTTCTTGCGCTTCAAGGGTGCTGCTATATTGTGATTTAAGAGACTGCTGCTGCGAAATGGCATTTTCTACATCACCAAATGCATCGTAAAGCGTTTGCAAATAAAGTTGCTCTTGCTTTTGAGTATTAAGACGCGCTATTTCTTCATTCGCTTTTAAGCGTCCACCTTCAAAAAGTGGCGCAGAAATACTTCCCAATAACGACCATGCAAGGCTTGATGGAGAAAACAAGTCGCTTACTCTGTCAGTGCTATCACTTAAGCTTGCTGTTAAGTCTAAACTTGGAAAGCGTTGTTTGTGCGCATACGCAAGTGAAGCGTCAGTAGCTAGAAGCTCATACCAACTTGCACGCAGAGTAGGTTTACGCGTTATAAGCTCTGAAGGTAAGCCCAATGGAATATCGGTATTAATAACGGGTAAGTCGCTACTAGCAGTAATAGCGCCTTTTGGGTATTCACCTAGTAAACGCTCAAGTACACGTGCTGATGCCGATAGGTTCGCCGTTTGAGTAGCAATGCGAGATCGTTCATTATTAAGCTCATTACGGGCTAAATATACATCGAGAGCTTCATTTATACCTTGGCGGTAGCCTGACTCAATAATATCCAAGCTTTGCTGTGCGTTGGCTTCACGGCGTTTGAATAAATCGAGCAACTGCTGTGCACTTACTACATCAAACCAACCAGTTACTACATCAGCAACGAGTTGCTGTTTAGCCTGTTCAAACCGTGCTTGCTGCGCTAAATAGTTAAGATTAGCTTCGCGCTTTGAGTCAGAAAGCTTACCCCATAAATCAACCTCGTAAGTTAAGTTTAAACTAGCTGAACTTGCGTTGTCATAACTTACTGGGCGGTTGTCTTTACTGCGACTTGTACGCGTTGATAAATCGAGGCTTGGCCAAAGTGCAGAGCCCGATACTATAAGCTGTTGTTTTTGGATCTCTACATCGTAGCTAGTTTGCAAAAGCTGTTGGTTGTTTTTAAGTGCTTGTTGTACAAATTTGTTAAGCGTAGGATTTTGTAATTGTGTAAGCCATTGCTCTTGTACTTTTAATACCGAGCTTGATGCTTCTTGCTGCCATTGCTGTGGCATATCCTTAGGGGCTTGCATACGCTGCGACGAGTTAAAATCACTCGCACAGCCGCTAAGCAGCATCACACTAATTGCCAATAGGGTTGGCTTGCATTGCCAAATCATAATTAAACCTAAATTACTGCTATTTATGAACGTAATTCAAGCACTTTGGCAACTTTTGCTCAACCTACTTTACATAACATTACATAGCTAGCGATGAACTAACATAATAGCCAGTTATACGGTAAAAGTGAGTAAATGATCAGCAATTTTTAACACTAGAAATAAAAAATGCCAATGGGGTATTTAACCAACATTGGCATTTAATGCATTTTAAACTTATTACTTATGCTTATTTGCAGCAGGCACAGAGGCTTGTTTTAATTCGATAGCTCTGAATTTTTCAACTTGAGGAAGGGTTAAATTAATTTTATTTATTTCTTCAATTTCAACAGTCACTTCATCAAAGCTAATCCCTTCTAAGTGGCCACCTAATTTGTAATCGTTTGATACAAAGTGAAAATGCATCCCCGGAATACTAATATTGCCTAAGTAGTCTGGTGTATATAACCCCACTAAAGTACCTTTAATATTTTGCTTAGTGTACATAACTCGCGTTTTTAAATACTCCATAAGTGGCACACTGTCGTTTTTAACTCTTTGTGCAGATGCCATTTTTAAAGAGTTAAATGTACCTGTGATTTTATAAGCATAAAAACTATTTTTAGAGCTCATAGTTGCTTTAAGTTTCTCGTCTAATAGCGCCAACGAACTCACATTTTTTAAAGTAATATGTTTCTTTGGATTAAACTTAAACATTGTCATGTAAGGCGCTGCTAAATTAGATGGGGCCTTAATTAATGAGCCATCAATTTCTATTTTATAAACCACACCGTTGAGCGCAACAAGCTCACCATCTAAATTATCGGCAGTCCCTAATCCAAATTGACCTTTTTCTAGCATTTCTGCAGGTGTAATATCGCCTGTATACACCTGATTAACTAACGCAAGCGGAAAACCATATTGTTCTATTACATTTTCAGTTGGAGCTGCCAAAGCCGCTGAGTTAAGTGTAAATAAGGCTAAAAAGCTAACGCTGATAAAAAATAGTTTCATGCTATTTCCAAAATAAAAAAGGTCGCTAAGCATTTCGCTTAACTACCAAAAAAAAGCAAATAGCGTTACTTCTGCTATTTGCTAAACGGGAAGTCGTTTTAATAAATTACAAAAAGTAATTTATAGCTCAGTTACAAAGCTCATATATTGCTCGAGGTCGCCTGCTACCGCTTCATGCATTAATTTACCAGTTTGAATTGCGTATGGTTGATTAAAGTGAATATCCCACACGTCTGATTCTTTGCGCCAATGCTCATACACAGCCAACGTGTCGTCTTGTCCTTCAATAGTGTACAAATCAAATATAAGATTGCCCTCTTCTTGACTACGCGTTTGTGTAATATGAGTTTCAAATTGAGTTAAAAGCTGTGCTCTATACTGCAATTTAATTTTGAATATAAAGAAGATAATAAATATATCGTCTTGTGAATTTAGCGTTTTAAGATTGCGCTCATGCAAAGGTGCAGGCGTTGTATCTTTTAAGTTCATAACTTCTGGCGCAGACACGCTAATATTAGGCAATGCTTGCAATAGAGCTTGCGTATAAGGCTGTGCACCGTGATAATTAACCGCGTTTTGGTTTTCAAAACGCTCGTAGGCAAAAAAGACTCCAGGTGCATTCTTATCTTGATATAAACGCATTTCTAGTAAGCCTGTTTCAGCTTTGCCGCCTTGCTTGTCATCTTCAAGCAGCGCTTTGAATTGATTTATGTATTCGTCTTTAATATTAAATTTAACTATTTGCGTGATCATAATTAACTCCAAAGAGATTAGCGCCGCATCAGTTAAACCAATGCAGTAATTAAAAATTAAACTTCAGTTAAAATTTCTGAATACTCTAAACGCGACTTTGGAAGAGTGGCATTAAAGTCATTTTTATCATCGCTATATCCCAAAGGCACAACAACTAAGCTTGAATAACCCTTTTCGCGTAAATCAAATTCTTCATCAAGTACGCTAACCTCAATTCCTTCCATTGGCGTTGCATCAATTCCTAAGGTAGATACCCCCAATAAAAATGCGCCTAAGTTTAAATAAACTTGCTTATCCATCCAATGCTGTACGTCTTTAAAATCTTGTTTGTGCAAATTAATAAACATATTACGACCACCATGCATACGCTCTTTAAACACGACTGGGTCTGCTACAAAACGGCCGTCTTTTTCTTCTTGATTTAAAACACGTAATAAATAGTCTTGCTCAATATCTAATTTACTAGCAAACACGAGTACATGTGATGCATCTAAAATTGACTTTTTATTGAATGGGAATAAACGCTCTGTTGATTTAGCTATTTTGGCTTTAGCCTCGTCACTAGACGCTAATATAAAATGCCAAGGTTGCGAGTTAACACTTGAAGGGCTAAATCTAAGTAACTCTTTAATTTTTTCAATATTGTCAGCAGAGATCTTTTTAGTTGGATTGTACGCTTTAGCTGACTGTCTATTTTTTGCGTAATGAGTAATATCTTGAGTCATAAACTTTCCCTATCTTGGGTTGAAAACACATAAGCAAAGGTACTTGCTTTTCGGTGAGGTAATTGTGCAAAAAATACGACAATAGAAAAAGAGAGAAACAATCCAATTAATATGGAACATTTTATCCATAATGACGTTGAATAAATTACAGATACAAAAAAGCCCCGCTATAAGGGAGGCTTTTAAATAAATGGTGCCGACTAACCGAGTCAAACGGATAACTTGTACAGGCTATTGATTACAAGCCAGTTGTTTCGCTTTTAACTATGGGTATTTTTAATTCTAAAATCGAAAACAAAAAAGCCCCGCTATAAGCGAGGCTTTTAAATAAATGGTGCCGACTAACCGAGTCAAACGGATAACTTGTACAGACTATTGATTACAAGCCAGTTGCTTCGCTTTTAACTATGGGTATTTTTAATTCTAAAATCGAAAACAAAAAAGCCCCGCAATAAGCGAGGCTTTAAATAAATGGTGCCGACTAACCGAGTCGAACGGATAACTTATACAGACTACTGATTACAAGTCAGTTGCTTCAAGTTACCTAAAATAAATGGTGCCGACTAACCGAGTCGAACGGATAACTTGGACAGACTACTGATTACAAGCCAGTTGTGTCGCTTTTAACTATCGGTATTTTTAATTCTAAAATCGAAAACAAAAAAGCCCCGCAATAAGCGAGGCTTTAAATAAATGGTGCCGACTAACC
>NZ_JBBMQZ010000025.1:0-73096 GCF_038900275.1 Pseudoalteromonas sp. AS71
AACTTAAAATCGGTGCTTATAATAATGCGCAGCAGCTTAAAACCTTAGGAATGAGCTTTGCTCAAAAGCTTAAAAATTCTGAGGATTACCACTTTTTTGCTCGTTTAAAATAATTTTTAAAAATTGAATTATTTTTTCAACCTAAATTTTAATTTAGATTAGAGATTAAAATTCAACCACTTAACTTAATAATCTTGTGTTACTTAAACGGCAATACAAGGTTACAACCTCAATATTACAAGCAACATTTAATAAACAAGTAATCAACACATTGCACTTGCAAACATCATATGTTTAAATTGTTAGAATGAATCATTCGTGGTTATTTACACTTCTTGATTGCTTATAGCTTTATCGCAATTAAGAGTCGCTGTTTAATTAGCCTGATTCTAAATAACAGATACTGCCGTTGCATTATCTGCACACACAGTAATTATGAAGAAACGGAGTGATTAAAATGCTTAAACACAGTAAATTGCATACAGCAATATTACTTGCATGTTGTTCTTTATCAGCTTTCACACACACTGCATATGCACAAGAAGAAACAACCGCAAAACAAGCTAAAAGCAATTCAGACGATTTTGAAGTTATTTTAGTGAGCGCACAAAAACGCGATCAAGCATTAAAAGAAGTTCCCTCTTCAATCGAAGTGCTAAGCGGTGATTTAATTGAAGAAATTGGTATAGATAATGGGTTTGATTTAGTCACCTACTTACCTGGTTTTGGCATTGATGACAGCAGTGAAATACGAACTACAACATTAAAAACACGTGGTATAGGCACTTTTACAAATTCAATTGGCTTACAGTCTTCAAACCTAGTCGTTATAGATGGTGAAGTATTACCTCGCCAATCAATGCTTAACTTACCTATTTCAGATGTACAGCGTGTAGAAGCAATGCGCGGCCCACAAGGCACTTTATTTGGCCAAAACACATCAACAGGCCTATTGCATTATGTAACTAAAAAGCCGCAACTAGATGACCGAGTTTCAGGCACGGTTAGAGCACAAGTTACTGAGTTTGATGGCACTGATTTTAGCGGCACCGTAAATGTACCACTTAACGAAAACTGGGCAGCTCGATTTAACGCACAATACAGTGATATTGATGGTTGGATAAAAAACACCATGCCTGGTGAAGAAGATTACACTATTGGCGCAAAAACAACGAAAGCTGGTCGCGGCCAACTTTTGTACGACAACGGTGAAGAGCTAAACGTACTATTTCGTTTAGAATACTCGGAAACCGACACAAATTGTTGTTCTCTTACTCGTTTAGGAGGAATAAACCCAGATTTTGGCCCTCGTCCAATTGTTAATGTAAAAGATGATGGCACTATTGAAGGCACCACTTATAATCGTGTTAATCCTGAGTCTACTTTTGAAGAAGCCGGCGGCCCAGTTACATCACGTAATGCAGAAGGTAACTTTGGTAGAACAGAAAATTTTGGCTTTTCAATATCGGCTGATTACTACCTAAATGATGAGATTACGCTTAGCTATAATGGTAGCTACAGAGATTTTGATTTATATAACAGTTCAGCATTTTTCACTATTAACTTTCCTGTAGAGCGAACCGCTTTTGGTGGTAACGAATCGGTTGATGTTCTTCAACAAGAGTTTCGTATTTCGTCATTTAATAATGAAAAATTTGATTGGGTATTAGGTCTTTTTTACCATGATACCGACGGTCAGCGCTCTGAAATACGTGACGGCTGTATTGCAGGTAACCGTGGCTTTATTGAAGGCGGCGAATTAACAGGGTGTTATTCAAAGCAATCTACCGATGCTTTTTTAGCTAACTATGCAACTACTGGCGATGACGACCGCTCATTACTAACGCCTTCTCGCTTACTAAATAGTGGTGATTTTACAACCGGTTTTGAAAACGTCGCTATTTTTGGACAACTTGAATACCAAATAACTGAGCAATTAGATGCTACTTTTGGTTTTAGATTATTACACGAAAAAAGTGATGCAACCTTTGCTCGTACAGATTTAGCAACACCTTCTACGGGTGTTGGAATGGAAACATTCAATGAAGTATTAGAACTTGCTCAAACAGATCCATCACTCATTAAACGCCAAGACGCGCCAACTAAATTTGATAACTCAGACACTGCCTTTATATACAAAGCAGTAGTAGGGTATGACTTTACTGATGATATTCGTGGTTATGTCAATTATTCTACCGGTTATAAAGGCGCATCTTACTTTGTAACAACAAATACAGACCCTGCCGATGCAGACAACTTCCCTACCGATCCTGAAAACTCTTCAAACTTTGAAGTAGGTCTGCGTTCAGCGTATTTTGATAATGATTTGCTGTTTAACTTTACGTACTTTGATATGAAAGTTGACGATTATCAAGTGCGTGCCAGCCGTGTAATAGATGAAGAAAATAACATTATTTTTGCTGGCTACGTAAACGCAGCACAAGCCCGCTCAACCGGTATTGAAGCCGATGTGGTGGTTAAAATATCAGATAAATTAAAGTGGTCTTTTAACTACGCTTATTTTGATGCACGCTACGAGGACTTTGCTAATACACCTATTAATTGTCCTGCAGATGATGGTGGGTTACTTGCTTCTCGCTGTACAACTGATTCAACAGGCCGTCAGAGCTTTGATCAAACGGGTTTATCTTTCCCTAATAATGCTGAGCAACAATTTTTAAGTACTATTTCATATAATACACAAATTGCTGATACAGGCTGGAATGCTAATACACGTGCGGTTTGGCGTTATAATGGTAGCCACACGCAATCAATTAACGAACTTGCCTTTGGCGAATCAGCTAACCCATCGTCAAGCATTTGGGATGGTTACTTAAGCGTAAGCAAAGATAACCTGCAGTTTAGTGTATTCATTAAGAACTTATTTGATAAGTCGTACACTACTCGCCAACGCATAAACTCTGAAGGTTTTGGGGAAGCATTCTATCCTCGTGACTGGAGTCGTTATGTGGGTGCAAGTGTGCAATATAGCTTTTAGTAAATAACGAAAACTAAATACAAAAAAATAGCGCTTAATAAGCGCTATTTTTTTCTTAACTTTATTACTTACAGCGGCTCTTCTCTTCCAACTAACTCCCCGTTAGCATCATTTATAACCGCATTGCTAATATCTACATGTTCATTATTACTCCAACGAATCGATACATTATTTATCTGTGTACACGTACCTAAACCAACGTGTAGCTTGCTGTTTTCGCTTTGTGAAAAGCCGGCACCTGTTGCACCTACAACTCGTTTATAAATTTGCCCACATGCTTTTATAGTCGCAGTAGCTCCCAATGACGACACACCTGCTTTAGGCGAGTAACCAATATTAGTGACTAAAAAGTTATGCTTCGCGTCTAAAGCTGTGTTGTTGGTGAATAAATGCCAACGGCCGCGCTCGTTTGAGTAAATTAAGTCAAGGTCGCCGTCATTATCGTAATCAAAGGCCTGTGCACTGCCCCCTGTTGCTCCAAGTTCAGTTGAAATAACACCATGATTTTGTATAGCCTCAAAGCCTTTACCTTGCTGATTTAAATACAGTACCTGCTTGTTAGCTTTTGCCGGGTTACCATAACGTAATACAAATAAGTCGCTCCAGCCATCATTATTAAAATCCCCGGCCACAGCACTGGTTGTAGGTTCGCTTAAATTAACATTGAGCTTGGCTGTTGCATCAACAAACTTACCTTGACGGTTTTCTAATAACACCGCTGGTAATGCTTCAAGCCCTTTTACTTTGGGTGAATTAGTCACTCTTTTAATAACACCAGCGGTCGGCGATTTAGTATCGCCAGCTACTCGCCAAGTATCGTTACCTAAGTAACCTATATATAAACCTTTGTTACTTAGCTTTTTAGGCCAGCCAGCAGCTTGTTCTTTTGTTACCTGTACCGTACGTTCACTACCGCCATGACCTTTAAGTTTTAACGGCTCACCATTTTTACCAATAAACACATTAAAATGAGGATATGCCATTTGCAGGTTTTCTATTTCAAAATTACCTTCGATTTTAAAATCTTCAAATTTAAATGCTTCGTTACGAGTAAAGAAAGCAAAATTTTGAGATTGAGCATCATAAAAGGTGTGTTGTTCAAATTGATGTTTAGCGCGGGTTAAAAATAAATCGAAGTCACCGTCATTATCAAAGTCGATTTCGGTCATGCTGCTTACATGGCTAGTATTACGATTATTCCCTAATACAGCCTTACTTTTATTTTTATAACCTAAATCAGATTTACTCTGCGCTACAACAATGTCATCTCCGCCGTAAAAGAATAAATCATCGTGCCCGTCATTATCAAAATCACTAACTAAGGCCTTATATCCAAGCCATTTTGCAGTAGGTAAGTAATCGACAAACTTAAACTGATTATGTCCTTCGTTTTTATATATGTGGTTGGCTCCCTTTTTTTGCTTCTTAAGCGGAAAAGCTGAGAGCATTAAATCTAAGGTGCCACTGTTATTGCCATCTATTAATTTAACCGCACGTCCGCGTGTACGTTCAAAATCATTAAACGTTTCTCCACCTTCAACAGTCCGGTCGTGATTTATTTGAAACGATACAGGTAAACGCGGTTTCAAGCCGCCGCCACCGCCTTGGGCTATTATTAAATCCATTCTTCCATCAAGGTCATAGTCAGCAACAGCAACGCCGTGTGTGTCGCCTTTAATAATTATCTGTGGTGCTGAAAAGGTATTGTCTTTGTTATTCCAAAAAATTTTTACTGCGTGGGTGTGCTCAGTAATTAATACATCTTGATAGCCATCTTTATCAAAGTCTGCAATCAATGCGCTGTCCCATTTACGACGTGATAACGGCTCAAAAGGTATAATATTGTGCGATTCGCTAAACATTAATTTATTACTGTTGCTGTCGCTTAGCGTTTCACTACTTACCCTCTGAGTGGTGTTGCATCCATAAAGTAAAATACTTGTAGCAATCACTGATAAACAAAATAACCTGTTTGCTGGCTTGATAATTTTTTTCATTTAACCCACTCCTTACTTAACCGGTTGTAATGGTTTTTGCTGCCAAACACGGACATACTCAATTTCAAAATCAACCACGCCATCCTCTTTTTTCCCTTCAGGGCTATTACGCTCAAGCTCCTCTTTGCTGGTCGGTATACCATGCCAAGGAAAAGTCTCCTGATCGAGCCATAAAAATAACGGCTTAGTGGCTACATAGCCTGTATCAACCCCACGATGTTCTTTAGCCCATGCATCTGCTTGTTCTGCAGATACTTCACTAAATAACTTGCCATCAACATAATACTTAATCCCATCAGCACTCCAATCAATTCCATATACATGAAAGTCATCAGCGACTCTAAATCCTAAGTCTTTGCGCTCTGTATAAGTGGGCTTACCCATTACCTCTTTATTCCAATCGCGAATTGACCACCATAGTTCACTGTCTATATGGTCTTTTTTAGGGTCAAGAGAGTCACCAAACAATTCAAAAAAATCAACTTCTAGCTTTTCACCCATCGACCAAAATGCACTGCTTACTTGCGCATCAGCGGCTTTACTTTTAATTTCTATATATCCGTATTGAAACGATTTACGGCCAATAAAACACGCTGTTGTTATATTTTCGTATTTAAGTGCATCACCAAAAACAGGTTTGTGAATTTTTTCTTCAAAAGGAAAATCGGGCTCCCAACGTGTTTCTAGCTTTAGTTTGCCATTTTCTAGGCGATAATTATTACCCGAAAACTGCGATGGTGCGCGGCCTTTCCATACTTTTTTATTTGGCCTATCTGGGTGTTTATAAACGGGTTTGCCGTTTTCTAGTTGGCCTACAATGTACCAACGCTCTTCATCGATGGTACTGCCTTCAAATTCATCACTTACTTGCGTGTTAAGTATCCATTTACCTGTATTTTGCGGATCGCTTAAGGGAAATAGAAGTTCATTAGCGAAAGTAGCATTACTGCCGAACGCCACCATACCAAGGACAATTACACTTAGTGATGTTTTTTTTATATGTAAAATATTCATGCTTTTTGTTTCCTACAAAGACAGATCTAATAATGTCGGGTGAACTTTGCTTCAAAACTAAAAAATCCCATTATTAAATTAACAATGGGATCTAAATTTAGATACGTCGTTATTTACTGATAAATTCACTAGCGTTTATAATGCTGCCACCATTACGATTGGTTCCGTCAATGGCATTTTCTCGATAAATAATTGAATTGTTGCGCGTCACATCCCCAACATTCAGTCCCAGTAGTGAGTAGTCAATATCCGTATCCGCTTGTATTACAGCATTAATTTTAATGCTGTATCGGCCTCCAAATTTTCTATATCGTTTTCTTTGAATATTGTTACTTCCCTCATCTAAGTCCTGTGAAGAAGCTTGGCTAGGTGCTTCTATATTACCGTTTACAGTTAGCGACGGGTGATCATGGCGCTTAACTAAGTCGTTACCAACATTGTCTTGAGAATATGACGATACAATGGCAACAGGCGCTATAGGTTGGCCTAACCAACGTGCACCTGACCCATCTCGCGGTAACTTAAATATTTGAAAATTCCCATTAGATGTATTTGACGCCGTATTGCGAATACCTTTTCTTGGTAAAAAATAACTGCCTGCGATTGTAATATCTGACTTAAAGTTCACATCGGTAACAATGTGCTTAACCGTACCGTTGATGGTGGTATCAGTAAAATAGCCTCTTGTATATCCTATATCATTTGTATCAGCCCACACTGGCGCACTACCCGAGTCAGCCCAGATTACAAAAGTACTGTTTTTACCCTTTGTGATGCCTTTAATTTTTATGTTTTCGTTTATTTTTGCATGCGGTTTTAAAAATATTGCGGCAAAACCACCTGTGTTACTAATACTATCAAGTACTATATTTCTGTAGGCGCCGTGGCGTGGGCCTGCGCGGTTTAATCTATCTGTTACAAGCCCACTACCAGGCTCTATACGTACAGTAATACCACGTTCACCAGTAATGTTTTTAAAGTATAAATCTTCACCACTAAAAGGTTGAATAACGGCATACCCTGTTGCTATTTTTTCTCCACTGATGTCGGCTAAATAACCTTTTTTAGGTATGCGAGAATAGCTTGAGTTAAATACTACATTGCGATTTAAATTAGTACCACCAGAGTCAGATTGAACACCTGGTTGGCCATTATCATCTGCAACTAAAAATATATTGGGTGTTTGTGAAAAATTATCCTTTTGGTGCATACGTGAAATAGAAAAGTTTTCAGCGTATCCTACTCGTACCATGCGTTTATCTTGAAAAACTGTATTTGTGTTTACATCAATAATAAAACGATCATTCTTTGTCGCATTAGTTTTTGGACCCGTTGTTGTTATTTCAATATTTTCTGCTTTGTCTGCATTACCGCCTTTTTTACCAAAATCAAATAGAATATTTTGATTCATTTTTAAAATAGTATCGGGCTCTATTTCAAGTCGTACATTAGAGGGCATTGAAATTTTATTTAATGTATACGTACCTTTTTTAATAACAACAACACCACTAACCGCAGATGCAGCATTGAGTGCATTTATAATTTTATTAGTACATTGGCCTGGAGTAGATGCACTATTGCTAGTACTACATTGCCCAGTATTAGTGATTGTCGATTCGACGGTATTAGATATTGTATTGGTGAAGTATCCTGATTTGTTACCAATTGAGGCAGCATAAGCTGAGCTGACCGATCCGCTTAATAATATTGTATAAAACAAAGCTTTATTTCTGTGTGTGAGCATCATTAGTATTCCTAGTATATAAATAGAATTGTCAGATATGTTTGGGGTTTGCAATCACCTACTGCCTAAGCTTGAAAGTGGCAGTAGGTCATTTAGTTTGGGTGTTTATTGGTCGGTGCGAACTACTGCGTAGTCGTCTATCAGTATTGAGTCTCCTGTAGGCATACCATGCACTTCCCACAAGGTGAACACATCGGTTATTGAGCTCCAAGAAGTAGGGATTGCCCACTCTCGTGTGTTCGTTGTGTCTTCAGTAAATTCAATATATTGCCACTGGGTGGTGGCATCCAGTTCAGCGCTGAATAACCCAGCTTGTGAATAACGCCCTGTAAAGCCTTGTGCATCATCAGGAATTCCCTCATAGACCCAAGGCACTACAACATGGCGAAGCGTTATAGGCTGTTCAGGTATTTGATTTAATTTAACCCATGCTGAGAAACGATACGTTTTACCAACAGACTCGGCACCACGTCCATAGTTGGCGCTATACCAGTTACGTTGTTTATTCCAAACTTGCTGAGTTGCAAAAGAGTACGGTGTATTCGCTTCACCTTGAGTAGCAGTACCCGCTGTAATTTCAAGCGAACGACCATTACCCGATACAGAGGTTGCAGATACACTATAAGTGGCATTACCTTTATAGGGTGCGCCTTCTCCATCTAAATTAAAGTCAGTATTAAAACCTGCGGGGTGTTCAGACACGCCCGGCTCACACATTTGGTTGTTAACGGTATTTACCGTAATACTTTTTTGTGAAATGAGTGATAAAGGTGTACTCGCTGTATCGCCATCAATGAGTTTAACCGTGACCGTATTTGAGCTGTCTATTGTTGTAGGTGCTTTAACGGCAAGTACTTCTCCAAAGCCACTTTTTGCGGTTAAGCTTTTCGTAAATGAAACTTCATCGTTAAGTGTCCAATCAAAAGTATATTCGCCGCTTAACTCTGCGTTTAATAAAGCCGGTTGCACTTCTATACCGCTTGCTACGCAGATTGGAACGTCCTTGTTTCCGGAAGATGCGCCTAACTCGTTTTTATCATCATTTGTTATTGCAATACTAAAAGCTCCCGTTACTGTAAGCGTGGCGTTAGCTGTTACTTCTGGGTTATCAACACTTGTGGCTGTAATAGTGGTTTCACCAGTATTTTTAGCACTGATAAGGCCATTTTCATCAATGGTTGCAATATCTTCATCTGCAATTGAGTAAACAAGTGCGGGATTGCACGCGTAACTAGGTATTGCTGATGCAAACACACTTGCCTGCCCACCTACAGGTACTTCTATGGGTGAAATAGTGACTTCAGAAACAGGGTCATCAATTGCATTGATGGTTAATTGCAATGTACGGCTAGGCAGTGCCTCCCCTGGTATGCGATTCGCGCCATTATCAATAGAATAGGTAATGTTATAAATAACTTGGCTTGGAAAATCTAAATTCCCATCCGCAATGGGATTACCATCGCCATCTAATGCGCCTCTTATATCGGTTTGGTCGCATTGTCTTAATGCCGCCGAAAACGCATCGGTATTTATAACTAATTTAGTGCTATCACTCGATTGCGTGAAAGGTGAAATTCGGTGTGATGCAATAGTATTAGCGCTTGTTTGTGGGGTAATGAAATTATTATTAGCCACAAACTCTAACTCACTTACGTTTATGGTTGCACCTGACTCAGAGGCTGGTTTACCGTCGATTGTTACGCCTTGCAGTAAATCAATTTCTTGAACTGCGGACTCTTCTTCTAATGTGCTCGTGATCACTGCGGTATCGATTACAAGTGCTGAATCAGATTTAAACTGAGGATCGTAACCTTCATCCGTTCCGCCGCACCCAGTTAATACTGAAAATATAACACTGCTAATTGCTGTTTTTATTAGTAAGTTATGTTTCATCTTACTCTCCAAAATTTGTAAAACAGCGCGCCTAACGTGGCCCGCTGCTAATAGTTTCTCAATCAAAAGGTACCGCGAAGACCAACACGGAATTGACGACCTGTTTTCCAAACTGATGCTGTACGCGAAGTAGTTACACTGCCATCTTCAATTGCATTACCTTCATCAAGCACAACTTCTTGCGAGTTAGCTTCAAACGCATTACGCGTAAATGAACTGGTGTAATAAATTCGGTTAGTTTCATCAGTTAAGTTAAGTGCCTGAAAAGTTAAGCTAAAGTTTTTATTAATTTTATAACTTGAGCTAAAGTCCAAACGATGGGTTGCCTCTTGCCATGTAGCACCGCCAACTAAACCTCGGTTCACTAACTGCTCCCCGGTGTAGCGACTCGCTAAACGTAATTGAATCCCTTTTTGTTCCCAGTACAGTGTTGTATTTAGGGAGTGTTTTGGAGTGTAAGGTTGTGGTAGTGGTTTTAAAAATATATCGGTATTACCTACCTGCTGACGATCCGATTCTGAATCTTGGTAGGTATAGTTCATGTTTAAACCTAAGCCACCCCAATAACTTGGTAAAAAGTCATAGTTTTGGTTGTAACCTAGTTCAACGCCTTTAATATCTGCGCCTTTACCATTGGTTACTGTGGTTACGTTTACAACGTCACATTCAATGCGCCATTGGTCAAAAAAGCCCGCAACTTGCCTAAGTGGCATACAATCTTCTTCGCCACCTGGTGCTCTATTCTCATCGTAATCAAGTAATAAATCGGCTGTTTGCAAATCGTATTCAGTTCTTACGTCTTTGTAGTGATACGGAACAACAACAGTTTCTTCAAAGTCTTTCATATCTTTGTAAAAGAACGCTGCCGACAGCAAGCCAGAATCGCTAAAGTACCACTCATAAGACAAGTCGAGATTGGTTGATTTAAGCGGTTTTAAATTTGCATTACCTGCAGAGGCATTAGCAGAGTCCCATTGTTGCTCAAATATTTGTGTACGTGGGTTTAATGAATCAAAACGAGGACGCGTCATTGTTCTACTAACGGCAAAACGTGCAATCATCTCTTCGTTAACTGCATAATTTAAGTTTAAGCTAGGTAAATAAGCATCGTGTCCGCCTTTTTTAGTTACCCATGCAATGCGGTCTTGTACTTCACGTCCGCTACCTTGTGTTCCTGTAAATGAGGTTGTTCTGTCTAAAAATGGCCAAATTTGTCCGTTACTTGCAAAGTGTGCCCACGCATTAGCTGACGTTGGAACTAAATTTCCGTTACTGTCGTAGATTAGAGAAGGTAGTGCATTGTTAGCTATAATGTTGCCATTTTCATCTACAAACACTTGCTGATTTACACCCAGCCCGGTGTTGCCATCAGCCCCAGGAATTACAAACTGACCCGTTTGCGGATCAACAGGGAAAGTAGCAGGGTTTGAGCGGTTATACGCATGGGTGATTTGCCATGCCCAACAATTTTGTAGCTCAGCATCGTTTGCTGGTGTGTAACGATGATCAGGCTGCCCCGTGTCAGATACCCCCATAACAGCAGCAGGGCAGGCATCTAAATTTGTATTTGCTAAACCACGTTCAACTAACAAATTGTACGCATCAACCATTTGTGGAAAACGCGTATAGTTAATACCGCCTACACCAGTTGCTGTTGTGTCATCTTTTACATACCTAAGGCCTAAGTTACCTGTTAGCTTGCCATCCATCAGCTCAAAGTTTGCTTTAAAATAAGCGGCTTTTGTTTCGGTTTCAATATTACGACTACCTGTAATGGTTTCGCGTATACCTACTTCGCCCGCATCTTTACCTGATACAATTTCAAGCGCTTTTTCGGCATCAAGTAACGGCCAGCCATTAAAAAACTGAGCAGAGCGATCTGATTGAATATCTTCACCAAAATTATCGTAAGGGTAGGCACTATCAGCCACTATATCGGCTAAGCGAATTGTACCAAGCCCACGTACTTCAAACGCTTGATCGGGGTCCTCTAAATCTATTAAGTCACTGCCATTTGTGGTTGCTCTATTTTGAATAGAGACATTTTTTTTACGATTTGACCACTTAACTCCAAACTCGAGCGACCTAATAAAGTCGCCATCAAGCGCATAGTCAAAATCAACAAAAAGCGACTTGTTTGTATCCGCTAATTTATTTTTACGAAGCACTAAACTTCCTAAGTGATTGTGCTGCATATCATACGGATTAAAACGGCTGTATACCGCATTAGACGTACCATCAAAGGCATCAAAATCGCCCGGTGTAACACCCGTTGAGTAACTACATTCTCCATTAGCGCCACAGTCGTAGCCAACCATTTCGTGGCTGCCATCGGGCATTGATTCAACTATTTGACGACCTGCCGTGCCCCATGTAGCTGTACTAATAGAGATAAAACGATCTTTCTCATCATCATCTGGTGTTTCATCTGTTGTTTTAGAAAAACCAGCACGCACATTCATATTTAGTGAGTCAGTTACCTGGTAATCAATATCAAGTGACGCTACATTAGTATCGATTTCTCTAAGTCCGTAAGAGCGAACAAAGTTACCACCAGTAGAGCGGCTACTTGATTGCTGCAAGGTATTGGTCGATAAATCAACCCCGTTTAATGCTGTATTGTCATCACCGGCATAAATTAGAGGTGTTACAGGCCCCATGTTTAAACGCAGTCGTTGACTGTCGGCTAACACATCCTGCTCTGTATGAGTTACATCTAGCTGAATATCGAGTGAGTCTGTTGGGCGGTATTGAAACCCAGTCGATACCGATAGACGATCTCGTTGATCATTATTTAATGTAAAATCAATGACCTCACGCGCTAAAACAAATAAATCGCCTTCATGTAATATTTGCGTTTCTGGATCGTAATTATTTAGTGAGCTTAGTGGGTTTAATAGTGCTTCTCCATTTTCACCAAAAAGCTTATTTCCATCAGCATCACGTTGATTGCCAAGTACCCTGATTGCTTTGCCTGTAACGGTGTCATGTGCTGTACGGCCCGTTACATCATCTAAATCAACAATAGGAATTGCGCCGTTAGCCCAGTCAGTATTAATACGATCTTGTCGCGTTTTTTGTGTATCTTTAGAGGCGGTTATAATAAAGCCAAAGGTGTCATCGAAATATTTATCAGAAAAGCTAAAGTTAATGCGTGAGTCATTTTCATCAGAAAATTCGTTATATCGCCCCTCGACCGTAAAAGAGCGTCGTGGTTTATTTAAATCTAGAGGCTTTACAGTACGTAAAACAACACTTGCACCAAGCGAACCTTCATCGTTATCAGCAGAGGATGTTTTAATTACATCAATAGATGACAATATATCTGACGAAAATGAGCTTAAATCAACACTGTTATCGTTAGTAGCGCCCGCACTAGAGCCATCGGTACTTAGCCCGCCAGTAAGTGCAACGCCATTCATTGATATTTGGTTTAAAGATGGTCCGGCACCGCGTACTGATATGCGAGTCCCTTCTCCACCTTCTTCTTGAATGGAAACGCCAGTTACTCTTGAAAGTGCATCGGCAATGTTTTGATCTGTTGATTTACCTACGTCTTCAGCATGAATTGAGTCACTTACGTTCTCGGAAAAGCGCTTTGCGTTTACCGCTTTTCGTAAGCTACTTTTGATTCCTTGGACTTCAATTATTTCGATATCTTTTTGTAGTTTTATTTTCTCTTTTTCTTCATCTTCTTGTGCGAAAGCAGATGATGAAATAAGCGAAGCAATAATAGCTGCAGAGACTGCTGATAACCTAAAGTTATGCTGCATTGTGTGCTCTCCTGTTTATCGGCATCGTGTGTCTTAATGCCTGAGTGTGATGATGTGGTCAGTTTTTTATTATTAGTTAAGCAATGCAGATAAAATAAATGAACGCTCTAGAACTCTAGTTTTATCTCAGAGTGATACTCAACTTACGATCAAGTTAAACATATGATGTTTGCATTTACAAGTTGTTTACTTTAATTTTCACACTTTTGTTCCTTTTTTAAACGGAAAAAACTAACCCTATGTTTTTAAAGTATTTAAATGCATCAATATTTAAGTGAAAGTAACGCAGATATTTTTATTTTTTATACAAAACAAATAAAGAGACCCAAAAGCCCTATTAATAAATAAAAATGTTGTTGAAAATGATCAAAATTGAGTTGTTCATAAAGAAATTTACGAGGGTTTACAATATTAATTTATGCTCATTAGAGTATTTACAGCTATCAAAAGCTGACAATCAGCAGTTTTGAAAGCGGTAAACCAAATGTATTACCCATAAACCTAAAGCTCAAACATATAGGGCAATACACACGGTTTTAATTTAAGCGCCTAGTTATCATGTAACTTAATTTCACTTACTGTATAAGGTTTGCCATGCCCAGTATTGGTAATGCCTGGGCCTGTAAGCAAGTCAAAATTCGACATAAGCAAGGAACCTTTATAATAAATAATATCGGCAGGTTGGTCTAATTCACCATTAACTGAGTTGTTATCTGGGTACGATGCAATAACAGTTACATTCTGGTGTGTATCAATTTTTATAACTTGATTAGTTAAAAAACCTGCAGCGTATAAATTACCTTGAGGGTCTATAGCTAAGCCATCAGGTCCGCTTCCTTTTGGAAGTGTTGCGTAGGTACTTTGGCTAAGCAGGTTGTTATTTGCATCAAACGTTAATTTATAAATTAAATCGTCACCTAAGTTCGTTACAAACAAGTTACCCTGTGCGTCAAACACTAAGCCATCAAGTCCAAATTTGCGTTGCTTATTAATTGTTTTAGCCAAAAACAATAAATGCGAATCATCTGTGCTGTTAGTTACTAATACATTAGTATCGGTTGCTTTAAAGCGATATATTCCGCTGAGAGTCTCAGCCTTGTTTTTACTTGGCACACGCAATTGAGTCACGTAAATATAGCCATTTTGATAGCGCACACCGTTTGGCGAACTCATGCCTTTTGCTACTATTTGAGTATTAATGACTTTGTTATCTTTTAAGGTGAGTTTAAGTAATCGAGCTTTGCCAGCACCTTGGTTATCGGCTACAAATAACGAGCCATCGGGGGCATAGGCAAGCCCCATAGGACGGCCCTTCCCTTTATTGTTTGGCCCCGATAACTGGGCTATTTTAGTAAACGTTTTATCATCATTAATATTAACTAATACACCTGCTTGTAGTCCTTTATTAGCATAGTTAACGCATGACAAAGTAAGCTCACCTGTAGGAGAGACAGCAAAAGCGTCTGGGGTTGGGCAATAATCAGGAAGTAATGCAAATAAATTCGCACTATCAAGCATTGTATTAGGCGTTTTTACAAACTCTAAAGATGTACTAGCTGCCTCTTTATTTATATTTTTATTATTGTTTTGCGTTGTTTGACTTATTTGAGTACTACAACCAAACACAGTAAATACACACACTAAACACGCTAATTTATTTTTAAGATGAGTGATGTTGTTTTTATTCATTATTGCTCTCTTTTGCTCTTAATTTTTTGCGAAAAAAAAGCAAGGCTTGTTACCAAACCTTGCTTTTTACCTCTCATAGTTAACTCTTTTGCATTAAAGATTGGTTACTTTATCTATCTCAATCTTAGATTTACTGATTACTTCGCCATTGCTGTAACGCACACTCACGTTATCTATTTCGTTGCACTGACCTAAACCAAAATGAACCACGTTATCAAATGATTGTGTATAAGGTGCGGCATCAGCCGATACTCGTCTTGTTAGGGTTTTACCACAGCCTTTAAGTGTCGCTATAGCACCAATTGGGTTTGCATTATGCTTAAGTGAATTACTTATACGCAGTAATGCATAGTGATTATTGTGATTGGCTTGGTTACTAAATAAGTGCCACTGACCTCTGTCGTTATTCATAATAATATCGATCTGGCCATCTAGGTTGTAATCAAATACATTTGCGCCTGAGCCAATAGTACCTAAGGTGTTTGTTATTAATCCCGAGTGAGGAGCTTGGCTAAATGTGTTATCGCCATTATTTAAATACAGTATTTGCGATGTAGGCGTTACCAAATTGCCTTGTTTAACAACAAACAAATCCTGATAGCCGTTATTATTAAAATCTCCCACGCTTACGCCGGTCGTATTTAAATTTGTTTTTACGCCAGCTTTACCACTCACATCAACAAATTTTCCACTTTCATTTTTGAGCAGTAAATCCGATGGTGCCACTGGTTTTTTATTAACCGTATAGAGCTTAACACCGGTTACAACACCAGTTGTTGGTGAAAAGGTATTACCCGCCATGCGCCATTTATTATTACCCATATAACCAACATACAAGCCTTTGTTAGGCTGAGTGTCGGCCCATCCTAGGCCATTACTGCTAACAATATTGACGTTTTGACCGCTGTGTATTTCACCTTCAAATTTATATTTATAAGTGCCTTCACCTACAAACACATCTTGGTCTGGATAAGGTGATTGGTAGTTAACTATATTGAGCGTATCGCCAATAAGTAAGTCATCATATTTAAATGGCCCACGCTTGGTGTAAAAACCAAATGTGTGGCTTTTAGCATCAAAAAACGTATCCCCTGCTTGTAATGGGTTAGCACGACTTATGTATAAATCAAAGTCACCATCGTTATCAAAATCGATTTCGCTAACACCCGTCGCATCCATTATTTTATTAGGTAAAACGTTGGCGGTCACGTCACTAAAGGTAAAGTCGCCATTGCCTTTTAAAACACGTAAAGCGCCGTCACCGTAAATTACTAAATCGTCAATTTTATCGTTATTAAAGTCGGTAATAAGGACTTTTTGACCGTCTCGATTAGTTTTTGGTAAATCAGTTGCGTGGGTTATATTGCCAGTACCATCATTTTTATAAATAAAATTACTAGTTTGTTTACCGCTATTAGCCTGCGGAAATCCCATTAGTAACAAATCTAAATGGCCGTCGTTATTGGCATCAAAAAACTTACTAGTACGCCCCCGTAACGTTGGCAATTTGGGGGAAAACTCCCCGCCTTCAATAATTTCTCTTTTGTTAAAATGAAACAATTTGGCATTGCGTGCGTTACTACCCGAGCCACCACCACGCGATAGCAAGATATCCATTTTGCCATCTTTATCGTAATCGCCTACGCCAATACCGTGCATATCACCCACAATTAGGTCGCGGCCTTTGTCGTAAACGCCTTTATTGTTCCAATACAAACGGATGGTATAACCATGATCAGTAAGCAATAAATCTGGGTAACCGTCTTGATCTAAATCGCTTATTAATGCGTTATCCCATTTACGCCGGTTTTTGTTTTCTAATTTAATTGCTTGGTGCTGCTCACTAAATAATGTACCGCCAGGTGTAAACTGAGCGCCCGCTAGGGCACTCGCTTGCTGACAACCTAGTAAGCTTACGCCCATGCATAACAAAGAAACATGCCACACAACTACTTTTACTTTCATAAAACCTCCGTGAATTTGATAAAACTTACTTAGTTGTTTTAAACGTTTTATCGAATCGTGGCATAGAATCTAACCGCCAATTCACGCTTTCGTTTGTTTCGTGGAACCAGCGAGGCTGTTGGTTATCCCAGCTCCATTTTTCCATTTCGCGAACCATGTCGGTCAACAGTGCCTTGTTAGATTTACTAACATCATGTTTTTCAGAAATATCCTTTTCAATATTAAATAATTGCCACGGTTGCTGGTTAACCTTTAGCGCTTTCCATTGATTTAAGCGAATAGCTGCGTCACTGTAGCCTTTTCGATGACGAAGTGCATAAATAGGTTCATCTTGATGCGGGTTTTCATTTTTAATAAATGCAGGCCACATATTAGTGCCATCTAATTGTTGATTTTCTTCAACTTTAACGCCCGCTAAAGCTGCAAATGTAGGGTATAAATCAAGTGCCGATACAGGGTGCGAGAAACGCTTGCCCGCAGGTACATGTTTAGGCCAATGAAACAACATAGGTACTCTAAAACCGCCTTCTTGTGTACTTCCCTTACCTGCTTTAAGTGGGAAGTTATTAGCGCCTTTACTTAATTTTCCACCGTTATCGCTCATAAATACGATAAGCGTATTATCATACTGATTATTTTTTTTCAGGGTTTCTACTAGCTTACCCACGCCTCGGTCAACTGCGTAAACCATGCCCGCGTATGTTTTACGATCTTTATTTTTTATATTAGGAAACATCGCCATATCTTCATCTTTAGCTTGCAATGGCACATGCGGTGCGTTGTAAGCTAAATATAAAAAGAATGGATTTTTTTTGTCCGCTGCTTTGTCTACAAAATTAACGGCTTCGCGCGATAGTGCGTCTGTAATGTATTCAGTCTCTTTAACCTTTTTACCGTTATGCTCAAGCGGTGTTAGGTATTCAAAAATATTTTTTAAGCCTTGTGCCTTTTGCTTTTTATACTGAGCTTGATATTGGTCAGGAAAATAATTATGACCACCACCTAAAAAACCATAGTATTCATCAAAGCCACGTTGGTTAGGATGATACTGCGGCGCATCACCTAAGTGCCATTTACCAAGAGCTCCTGTGAAGTAATTATTTTCGTTTAGTAATTTACTAATAAACTTAGCATCAGTAGGCACGCCTACGTTTGAGCCGCGTGTCGGTAAATTAAATTGTGAGCCAATCTTATGTGGGTAACGACCAGTCATTAACGCAGCTCTGCTTGGACCGCAGAACGGGTGCGCTACGTAAGCGTCTGAAAAGGAAGTACCCGATTTAGCAAGATCATCTATATTTGGGGTAATAATATCCTTAGAGCCATTAAAACCAACATCTGCATAACCTAAATCGTCTGCAACAATAAGAATAATATTGGGTTTTTGTTCGCTTGCCTGTATACCCGCAGAGCCAATTAATAAGGCAAGCGATGATAAAGCGCTCAATAATTTTGTGTGTGTTTTCATAGTGCCAATCTCAATTTTGATAATAAAAATAGTAGGCCAATCAAGGCCCACCAAAGGGCATTACTCGGCTATAAAAAATCTTTCATGTGGTGATTAAATTTAGTTAATGATGGGTCTTCAATACGCTTAAGCTCTCCCGCCATTTTATGCACTAAATCAGTAAGCTGTTTTTTGTATTTAGGATTGTCTATTTGGTTTGTGATTTCGTACGGATCATTTTTTAAGTCGTATAATTCATCGCGGCTGTCGCCAGGGTTCCATACAAACTTCATTTCAGGGGTACGTATAGCTCTAATACCAAACCATCCTCCGTTGTACCATTCGTAGGCATATAACGAAATATCATCTTTACCAGCATCGGCACTATCGCCTTGTTTCATCAATGGTAAAAGTGAACGTCCGTCTTCGTCGCCATCAAGTGGTAGTGTCATCCACTGGCGAAGTGTTGGGGCTATGTCGAGCATAGATACTTGGCGGTTAATTATTTTAGGCTCAAGGCTAGGATCACGAATAATAAGTGGCATACGCATTAATTCGTCATACGCGTAGGGGCCTTTGTCATACAAGTTATGCTCACCAAGCATACTACCTTGGTCGCCTACTAAAATAATGTGTAGGTCGTCATATAAACCTTCTTCTTTAGCCGTATTAATAAGCTCGCCAACTGCGTGATCTATCATAGCAATAGCGCCATAGTAGAAACTATGTGCTTTGCGCCAATCGGTTTCAGTCATGTGGCTCACATCGTGCCAAGGCCACCAAATATCATCTTGCGCCATTGGTTTGTTTTTGCGTTCTATGCCAAAGTTTTTAGGAAGTTTTATATCTTTGTAGTCGTACATGCTGGCGTAAGGCTCTGGTACTCGGTACGGTGGATGAGGCTGCTCAAAGCTTACAATACCAAAAAATGGTTTGTCTGATTTAGCCGCATTTTGCAGCATTAACTTGCCTTCGTTTACTTCTTTAGCCGTTACTGTATCGGCATATGTACCCGCAAGCGTTTTGTAATAATCGTGTTTTTCACCGTTTTTATCGCGTTCTCCCGCATTCATTCGAGCTACATTTTTTTGTGTACCATAAGGTGTAAAAGGACGGCCATTACGTTCTTCATTTTTATCGTGCCCCCACATAAAGTTAGCACCGCGCAGTGCTGGGCCTTGTGCGCCTAAGTGCCATTTACCTACATAACTTACGTCGTAACCTACGCTTGTTGCACGTTTAATTACGCTGCCTTCACTAAGTGATAACTCCGAAAGGCGAGAATGATAAAGCCCCACGTTATCGTCAAGCCCCGTTTTATGTCCCCAGCGCCCAGTAAACATAGCCGCGCGCGAAGGAGAACATAAGCCAGTAGATGTCATCGCTTGATCAAAGCGTGTTCCTTCGTTTGCTAATGCATCAATGTTTGGCGTTGAAACTGGCCCATTACGATAAGAAAACGTATCAAAGCGCATATCATCAAACATTAAAATAAGCACATTAGGCTTTTTGGCTTCAGAGTTTTTGAATTCTGCATCTTTTGCATATAAATTGGGAGCAAATAATGTGCAGCACCCTAACAGCATCACCATTTTTATTTTAAATAAGTTCATGTGTGTGTCCTTTTTAACAACTAAAAATTGCTACGTCAGTGTTTTAGCAATCAGCCTGTACTTTATTATAAAGGCATAAGATTGATTTCAACAATATAAACATATGATGTTTATATTCGCAACAAATAAATTAAAACTTGGCTAATATTCATACTTCAAAGTTGGTATGAATGTAGATAATAAACACGCATTTCATCATCTACACAAAAGGCATTAAATACTTTATTTGAATGGGTTTTAAGGCTTTCTATTACTTTAACCACGCTCTCACATAATCAATTTTCACTAATGTTGGGAAACCTTGTGCAGATTGATTATCTGAAGGATAAAATTGATTACATTTCCCTTTTGTATGCGGTGTTCTTAGGCCCTTATATATTGTTAAGTTCAACTCTTTGAGTACGCCATCTTTTATAACAATATTATGTAGGTCGCGGTCCAACTCCTGAATCGTCTGTTTTTGAGTTAACTCAACTACACCTATTTTACTATATTGCACATCGCCTTCATTCGTTAAAGTACGATCTATTTTGCTGTACATCCAAAATGCAGGTGATACTCTCGGAAATTTATCCGCACCCTTTATACGTGCCTCATAATATCCGTAACTCCCTGTTGCCCTAGATTTAGCAACTCCCGAAGTGTAAAACAACCTATACTTAGGCACTTTTGTTTTATTACAGCCATCACAAAACGTTCTTAAATGCGTTTCTCGTTTAGTGGTTAGTTTTAATATGCCTTCAGAAACACTGGATTTTTCACCTTTACGGTACCAACCACCATCGTTCTTTGTTTGAAAGTTCAATTTTCAGTATCTTTAATATCAAACTCATCTGAGCGTTCAGCTTGTAAGACCCAACTTTCGCTTGGTTACGCAATATGAGGCATAGGCAGTGCATTAACCCCTGAACTGTACGGGATTAAGCTCAACGATATTGCTATTAGTTTAAGTATTCGCAACTTAATGTATCGTGTTAATTGAAAAGCGAGCACATAGGCATGTACTCGCTAAAAAACTATTTATTGAGCTGTAACTTCAACGAGTGAGACCCCCTCAGAAGGAATGTCAAAGCTATTCTTCATTTTATTACTCGTCATTAAGTTATTAACATGAATAGGTTTACCATTTTTAAGCGACAGATCAACGGTTGCTGTTGTGTGGCCTAAATTTAAAATATTAACCAAGTAACTACCATTGTCTTGCTTAACAGTGCGCCATGTTGTGGTTTTAAATGACTCACCATTATCTACTTTTACAACAACATCAGGCGTACTACCCGAAACCTCTGCAAGTGCAGTTTGTTTAATGGCTTCAACGTCTGCGTCTTTTGGCATAACAATAAGCTTACCTTTACTGGCAACTAACTTAGCCTTACGCGGGTGCCCGTACTCATCTAAAGACAGGCTTTGCGCTGAGTCTAAAATAACGGTACCGCCTTTATTTAAATACCCTTGAAGCGATTTAAACTCTTCATTTGTAACAAAATTATTGCGATAAACCAGTATTGCATCCCAGTTGTTATTGTCTTGCTTTTCAATTACATTCTTTGTGGCAAAGCCAAGTGGAAAACCTTCAAAAAATAAATTTTCATAAAGCTCGTAGCCCTTGGTCATATAGTCGTTTGTGTTAATTGCTGTTGTTTCAGAGTAAAACAAACGAAGTGGACGACGCTGCTCTCTAAGCTTAACAATTTCTTCAGAAAAACTATTAAGATCAAACATTACTTGGGTAACTTCGTTAGTTACATGCGGCTGCATATTGTTAGAACCCGCAAATGCACCGCCAAGACCTGGGTCAAAAAAGTCTAGGTCGCCTTCTAAACGATCCTCTGGTGAACCATCTGGATCACGTGCCCAAAACCAGCCCATATTGGCATCCATACCAAGTAAAGTTGCAAGCCAATAAACACTACGAACATAACTTGTACGTGTGTCTAAATCTCGCCACTGACCCGATGATAAAAAATGAGATTCTGAATTCACATTAATCTTATTAGGCGCAACTGATTCCATAAAATCATGAAACATAGTGACTATGCCCCAATTATAAGCGTATTTTTCAATCCACTTGGACGATTTACCAGGGCGAATGTTTTCGCTACCGAATGATTTTGCATCGTGCCCAACCATAGTTGTCAATTCAGCTAGAGCTTCGGTATCTATACCTCCAGAACGAGAATCTTCCATGAACATACGAGGCATAATTTTAATATGAGTATCGGCATCTTCATTTACAGAATGCAGTTCGTTTTGAACATACGTAAACCAATCCGTACTTCTATCCATATTATAACGCGTCCAGTCGTACCAAATCGGTAAACCTTTTAATGCCGGATCGATTGGGATTTCTATTGCAACGCTTTTAAAGTTTTTAAAATTAGTATCCCAATTTTCATTAAGCTTATTTATATCGTCCTGATATTTAGTACTCAACCAATTTCTAAATTTGTCTAATGTGTATGAAGAAATACTTGTCATTTCTTGGAACTTTTGAGTCCAATGACCTTTTTCTGCGTACCAATGTGGTTCGTTAGCAAGTACGAAACCCACCTCAGTTACTTTTTTACCTTTGGTGAGTTCACCCGTTTTACGAATTATCTTACCCCATACTTCACGGGCTAAAGGGTTATCAATATCAAAACCTGTAAATAACGACCGCCCTTTTCTAACCTCTGGCTCTCGTTCTTCAACCCACTGTGGAATACCCATTAGCCAATAAACTAAAAAACCAATGTTAGTATCAGGGATACGCGTTAGCTCTTTCATTAACTCCTCGTCAAAAGTGCCATCCTCTCGAACTAAAAATGAATTAATGGCGCGATCATGATCGACAGGGTATAAATCTTCACCACCATGATAAAGCGCACCTAAATGGTCGTTATAAATATCTTTATTTGTAAGCGGCTGCCCTACCGTTTTTGAAAAATAGTCATATAAAAATATTGGTTTACCATTGCTTACAAACATATTGTCTTTTGCTTTAGTATTTTGCCAATCAACTTTATTTACAGGGCGGCGTTTAATTTCGCCTGCAAGCTCTTTAGATAAATCGTTTATACCTTTATCTAAAATTTGAATTACTTTTTTACGTTCAAAATCAGGAAGCTCTTTTGCTAACTGCTCTTTTGTGTCTGCGTAGTAACGTTCATAGCTAAATAACTTAACAACAGCGTCGTAATTGTTTTCATCCCAGTTAGCAAACTTTAAAAACTGTTCTGCAAACCACACAACGCTTTCTTCACGTGTAACATCAATTTGCTTATGTTCAGCTTTTGCCATCAACTTCTTAAGTTTGTTAATTTTTAGTCGAGCTGTTTTCTCGTAGCTATTCAGTGAAGCAATAGATGAACTAAGAGTTTCTGTGTCTTTTAACTCTATGGGACTTTCTTGTTGTGAACACGCTGATGTAAGTAAAAATAAGGGGGCTAGTGTAAAGCCTAATAGATGTTGTCTCATGTTATCTCTCGTCTAGAAAGGTTATTTATTAAAAGTATACATTCTGTTTTTTAGATTTATTAAAGACAACATACATCATATGTTTGTATTTGTAATTTGTTTTTTAACATCCAACATGAATTTTTAACAAAAGTATTTTAATTTAATAAATATGCAGCGCTCTTAAAATTTTAATATGACATTCTTTGAACTAGATAATCAACACGATTGTCGTTGCACTTTACAATTGTAATCAAATAATTGAACCTCACCGTCAAATCTGGAAACATACAATGAGGAAGTCATAAGATTAATTTAAAAAATAGAGAGGTCAGCTTTAAATGATTCGACTATGACGAAGCTAAATTACAAACTTAAAATATATAAGATCCTAATTAGAATATTTGTAATAAATCTAGAAGTAAGCCGTTAAAAGCCTCCAATGGAAGCGACGCTTTTAGATTTTTTGATGTATATTGCTTTGTACTAAAAGACTTTAGATCAATATTTCACTAAGTATCAGGCTAAAGCGTAAACGGTTTGATGTTTTTCCACATGGTGGAATAACTGAAATACGATAGACGCACCCTTGCCTACACGCCTCAATATGTACTTAAGATAACCTGAGTTGCTATGTAAGTTTATACGAATAGAAATATAAAGAATGAGTTCAAAACTATCAACACATATAAAAGGTATAGAAGGTATAGAAGGTATAGAAGGTATAAAAACCTTATAATTTTCTTTAACAGTTAATATAAATACCCTTAGTAAAATTTTGATCCAGAGCTTATAGTGACTGGTTACTAATTATACTCAATATTATTTTTTTACTTGGTATTAGAAATAACCAGCTCTGTATAAAAAAGAAGAAATAGGGATTGAATGAAGAAAATTTCCATCACGATATGAGAAGTCATCTAAATAGACCAATGCGGTGATATTACTGGAAAGAAATAAATCTAAAAGCGCTTTAATATTCATAATTTACAGTATTATTTTTAGTAAAAATTGCAGATCAAATTTTTACTAAGTGCTATGCCATAATGCTTTTTAATAACCATTCCACATTGTGGAAATCTTAATATTACATCCACATTTTCTTTTATTACACTAGCCGCTGTTAATTTAAATTAACATTATGAACTATTATTAAATGAGTTATTTCACATCTGAGAAAGACTCATAAATATTGAAAACTGGATAAAAATATTTCCATGTCCACGAAAATATGCGAGCAACTCAACTTACAGCTTGTGTGGTAAGCATACGATAAAACCTTAGCCGCTTATTTTTATGGCTATAACCAAAAAAAGAAACTCTTCTTATTAGTTTAATCCTATTACTATATGACAATGCAGAAAAAAGCGCGATTTGCTCAACAATATTATAAGACTTAATGAACTTATCAACTTTCACAGCTGCAATTGTTTGAAATCAATCTATTCTAAAGCTGTAAAAATATTTCAACCAAAATAGTATTTTTAAAGCTACAGAGGTTTTTTACTTAACCTTAGAACAAAAGCAGTATTAGGTAATTAACTAACCTAAGAAGCTTATTTATTAAGACTCAGTAAAATTTGCTTGGAGCTCTTGCTCATCTAGTACCTTGGCTTTTTCCGTTATTTTTTTATTGTGCTTATTCAAGGATAAAATTTCAGCACAGAATGAATCTGAGGGGCAAAGCTCGTATTTATAGTCAACAATATTACCTTCATCATCCTTTATATTATCGATTTCATAGCTATCTAAAATATCGGCCTCAATCAGGTCCTTCATCGTATTAGCCATATCTCGACGAATAGCTGTAAGTCGAGATTTTTTTATATCTTCACTGTCGATGGAGCCAAACTTTATCATGGTTTTTTTTAGTAAAAAGTGATGCGTTTTGCCTACACTTGCATAGCGAAACATATGATAAAGCCTCAAGGTTAGCCATCTGGATAAAGTTCTTTTAAACGATTGAGCACGATTAAAATAATATCCTCTGTAACCAATGGACTCTATTTGCTGCGACATAAACTCATTTAATACAGCAAGACATTTAACCGTTGATTTACCTTGCTGACCACTAAAATGAATAGAGCTTAAATAATTCATTTTAGACTCACTATAATGTTGCTCTCCCGCTTGATTGGTCACTTGGTATTTAAAGTTGAGTTCACTGCCTTTGAGTATTTGAAGGGCCTGTTTTATTTCTGCAAATGATAGGGTTTGATTAACAGACTTCAGCTCGTTAGCTATTTCTTTAATAGAAAAATATACCGCATATCTGTCGCCCATTTTTCCGGAAATTTTTGCTATTTTTCCTTGGCTAGCTAAACGAATAAGTGCCCTTTCTACTTTTTCTTCTCTATCTGAAGGCCAAGCAAAATAATCTTCATCTTTTCCCACAATCAGCGCAGGGGCTATTTCCAGTTTACCCTCATACATAACGCCTTCTAACTTATCAGAAATACTTCGAGATACGACAACCCGGTTAGGCGCTTCACTAATTTTTACCAGTTTACGTTGATTACGTATAAAACGAGACCACAAGTCATAAGCATTAAAAGTGTTTGAAATAGAGTTTTCAAAGCCCGACAACGTACTTTGATTATCAATGAAAAGTGACAATTGCTCAACTTGATTTGCATTTTGGATTGTCTTAATTTCGTTTTTAATAGTATCAGGAAGATTACTCAACGAAATGTACTTTGTGGCCATTAAGCAAAACCCTGCTCATTATTATATTTATCCCCTAGGTTCTCATAACCCATAGGTTACGGCAACTATGAAACATAGAGGAAAATTGATCTGAGTGTAATAAAAATCTAAATACAATTTAACAAAATGAGTTTATGAGTTATCAATATAGATTTTTATATTTTTAAGCTACTTTTTATTACCCTAGTTTCAGAGGTCCACTTGTTAATTTCAGTAAGCATCTATAGCACTAACATAGAGGAAAACTGATCTATACTGAATAATAGAAACTTGAAGCTTCATCTGTTACTGATTTTTACATAATAAACAATGATGTATTTAATTTAAGACATCTACTTTATATGTAATTAAAGAACATAGAGGAAATCTGAACCTCTTTTTACTCAAGCACACCGCTATATCAAGCGTTCATAATTAACTTGCTTAGCCTTCCCTCTTTCGCAATCAGTTTTCAAAGATAGAGGAATATTGATCTGTAACTCTTTTAAAAAATAATATTAGGAAACTTAAGCTAATAAAATAATATCCATAATGCCCTACGACTACTTCTATGTGAGCCTCAAACATAGAGGAAAAGCGATCTGGATTAATTATCATCGAACACCCAGCATAGAGGAAAAGTGATCTGAGCTGATTTTGTAACCCTCAAATTTATCACCTAACTTAACCATTAAAATATAAATCGATGATTTTTGCTAAACAGACTGTAATTTAAGCATAGAGGAAAATTGATCTGTGATAATTTGGCTGATAACAAATTACATAGAGGTAAAGTGATCTGAGGCTAATTTATTTAGGCAAAATAGCTTCACACCATAATGCTGTATTGAATATCTACGGTAATAGAGTAGCTACAAATAGTCGATGAAAGCCTACCTTGGAAATAAATTTATGTGGTCATGGAAAAAACTCAATAAAAAACATTGATAACGGGTAAATTAAAAATTCTTGTGGATAAGCGTTATTTTACCTAGTTAAATAATGATCTCAGCATAATGGAGATCAGATCTACACCATGTTTTTAGGTCAAAGGAAGTTTGCTTATGGGGATAACATCGTATACAAACATGATGGAAATCGGATCTAAAACACACATTCTGGGGGTAAGTATGTTTATAACCTATGTATAACTATATGATTTTAAAGAGCACATAGAGGAAATATGATCTATAACATAGTGTAAACATGATCCATACATAGAGGTTTGTTGATCTGCAAATTTAAACAAACTAATTTATATTCAATAACTTATAGGAATAACTTACGCTTTAACCTTATACCTATAATTTAACCATATTAACCTTATTATTATCCTTAACAGTAAGAAAATTATAATCAAGCGCTATTTTCAAACAGATCTATTAATAATGAGAGAGCTAACAAGTATATATGATGACAAACTTTATCTAGAGAAAGCATTCTGTAAATACCTTAGCAATAAGTATATACTTACAAAATGAAAAATATCTCGATAACACCCTAACCTACTAACTTAAATTAGCCCACACTAATAAAAGTTTTTCATATAATGCAATTTACTATCTGATTCAGATAAATTACTTAATTTATATTTCTAAAAACGTATTCATATTAGTCATCTATAGTACATATACAATATATAAAACCATCAAGTTGCACATTGTTAAGAAGAGAAGTATCTCTCTTATAATAAGATACTAATATAAGTACCCCTGAACGCTTAGAACGTATTAAAGACACCTATGTAAGGCTAGGTAATACAATATCTAAGGGAAGCTCCTAGGCCCAAATAGAGGCGCTTAAGCATTGATGAATAGTTAGCTAAATAAACAAATTCTTTCAATCATCTAAAGACTATTATTTATTTAGGCAACTTTAAAAACTCAGCAATGAAGTATTAGAAAAGCTCGGTTAAACAATTTCCACATTGTGGAAAGTAACGCTATCAAATTTTAAGTCTTATACATATATTAATAAATATGTTTACTCGACTTAGACTTCCTATAGTTTACATAGCTGCGAATAGTTCATCTTGTCGATTTTTATACAGGCTATTTAATGTGCAAAGATAAACATGAACTAATTTAAGTTATGTACTGTTTCAAAATATTGATACGTATTTAAGATTCTCCGAAAGAAAATCGACCTCGATGGGTGTGTTTACTCTAGGTGTCGTTAGAGAGTTGTGGAGCACTTACAGTGATCGATATAAAGGGGTTGGTCATCAAATGATTTCGTTTATTATCCATAGCCAATAAACACATACCCTAAACCGCTTTTTAAATACTATTATTAAATGTGAATGACTATAAACAACTATGAGTAGGAAAATCATAGTAAAAGTAAATATTTTTTGGTGTCTGACCTTGTCAACTTTACCAATTTGGACTTCCCTGCTTTCACTAGTTAGTTTTTAACTCAAAATAGTACGCTTCTTTGAACTTAACAGGTGATACACTACATGTGTGAATAGCATTTTTTGATTTTAAAAAATTTATCTAAAATTAAATATCTCAGCTTTCGCATCTTCTCGTATCGAGTATATCTTACTTCTAACTATTCACTTTTTAAGCTTAGTAAAAACTTTCAGAAGCTGCATTATAATACCAATCCCCAACTCGGCTAACCGATAACACAATTTTATACACCTTCGTTAATGCAAGCTAACTAGGATTACCACATTAACTACCATGATCACCTACCAATACCTCAGCTTTAAATTAATGTTTTATACAGTCATTAAGAGTAGATTTATAAAAATGGTTATCCATATTTTTATCCAGCGACTAACTTAGAATCCGCCTGAGAGTAATTCATCTCTGTTACCACATATAAAAAATGTCGTAGGTGCTTAGGTAATATCGCACAGCTATGATTGGTTTGGCGCTGGCGGGTTAAATTGACGCGCTCATAAGTTATCTGCAACCCGTGATGCTTTATCGCCTTTAATATGGCGAAGCTTATACCCAATTTGCGCTTTAAGCTTATGTCGTTGCATAATCTTAGAAACACGATTTACGGTGCATTGCTTACCGACTTAACGCAAGTCTGCATATATCCAAGGGTTACCATAAGTGCCGCCACTGGTTACATAAAATTCTTTAATGAGTTTCAACAAGCGTTTATCTCTAAGCACTCATTGTTTAAAGGCTTTTTAATCAGGCATAAGAACCACTATGACGCAGCTAAAAAAGGCGTCACATCGTCGTGATATACAGTTTTTCATCGGATGATGTAAAAATTTTAAGTTTATCTGATAATTGGCTTCGCCGGCAATATAAAGTTTTAATGCAAATATTAAATCATTCAGCGACTTCTGTAACTTGGTACCTACACTCGGTAATTTGTTAACAGCTTAAATTTATTGGCATCAAGCATATTCTGGGAAGTTCTATCTGGTCTGAAAACTAGTGTAAATTAAATATATGACTCTACAATTATAAGCTAGGAGTATTTGAACTAAAGAAAATTATGAGTAGGAAGGTTGTGATAGCTATGCGTTTAAAAAAAATTATAGATAATAAGTAGTTTGTTTGTAATAAAAATACCTTTTCCACAATGTGGAAAAGGCATTTTAAATAAAGTTTATGTTGGTAAAACTAAGAATTAAAACTCGTTAAAAGCATTTCTAATATATCGGGACTCACTTTGGACTCGTCTATTGAAATATTTACACCATTCTTTGTCGTCGTAAATTTTACACCACTTACGTTACTTTTAATAAGCTCTTTAAATTTACCGTTATAAGCCGTCTCACCTTGCGCTTTGTCACTTTTAATTCTATTTAAAATATCGCGCTGTAACTTTTTAGATTCCTTTTCTAAAAACTCGTTTATTTCTGATAATTCTTCTTTAGATTCTTTACCAGTAAGCGGTGATGTTTTAATCGCTTTAAAATGTATAGCTAAATTATCTAGGTAATTATCTTTATTGTATTTTACTAATTCTCGTAGAAATGGAGTAGATATAAACTTTAGGGCAGGAAACAATTTAATAATATCGTTAGGTATATTTGAAAAGCTTAACGCGTAATACACGTTGCTTTTTTTTATCCCTAAAATTTCGCAAAGTTTTGTTCCTGTCAGTTCTATACCATTTCTTTTTTCCAGTTTATCCTTTAATTCGCTAATGGAGCGTGCTTTATCCATATAGCTAGGTTCTGAGTATTCATCCATTACTAAGGCGAAATGAGCCCGTTCTTCTTCCGTTAAATTTTTGGCAACAACTAGGGTTAATTTTGTATCTGGTAAAAGAGAAACAGTGTAAGCACGGCGAAGACCGCCTAGGATTTCATACTTTCCATCAACAAGTTCAGCTCTAACGGCTTCGGTATTACCACCTGTAGATTTTATCGAATGATAAATATCGAGCACAGATGCTAAAGACAAATCTTTAAAAGATCGCTTATTATAAATCGACTTTGTACATTTATTTAAAACATCTTGGCTTTCAATTTCAACGCGTTCCCATTCAATGTCTCGTTCAGAAATAGGTGAACGTTCAACTATATTATTTCCACTATTTTTTGTAATAAGCTCATCTAGATTAGTAGTTGTAACCTTACGCCCGATCACGGCTCTTTTTTTTGTGTTCATAGTGGTCTAGCCTTTGTTTTTTCTATTAAACGTAATTGTGTCAAATACTGAACGAGTGAATTCTTCAGCCTTTAAACGCGCTTTTTTCAACGCATCTCTATCACCAGGATAAAATTTTGGATTAGTTGAAAAAACAGTACCAAAACTCTCACCACAACGTTCAAATGCTGTTGATAACGGCAAAGACGTATCTAGCATATCTGCACCGCAAACCTCACGAAGCAAACTTTGAGCATCAGCGTGATCTGACTTCCTCGCAATCTTAGCCATATATCCGAATATTGAACTAAGTTTAATTTCGCTGCCTGCAGTTTCGGTCATGTCGAAAAGCTCAGGGAGTCTTTGCATAAATTTCAATGTCGAGTGAAAATCAACCTGAGCAGGGGGGACTGGTATTAAAAATGTATCAGCTGCAACAAATGAGTTTAATAAAAATGCATCTAAGTGAGGTCCTGAATCAATAAAAATAAAATCATAATCGTGTTTTAGTTTGTTAATTATATTTTCTTGAAGAACGTCATATATATTTTGTCCAGGTAAATGCTCATTTGCTAACTTTTCGAATTGAGAGGCTATAAATGCGTCCTCAATAGAGGCAGGTATAATATCTACGCCAGATACGTTCGATGGTTTAACAAACTCTTCCAATAACTCTTCACGGCTTACATTCTGTAGCATTGCTTGGGCAACAGTTTCGTCTACAACGCCAATAGAAAGGTCGTGTTTCATAAACATTGTTGCACTGGCCTGTGGATCTAGGTCGAGCACTAATATTCTCAAATCATGGTGAAGTAGGGCAGGGGTGCACCTTAAGCCGTGAGCGAGAGTTACGCTGGAGACCGTCTTCGCAACGCCACCTTTGAGGTTTGTAAGGAAAATTGTATGGGCTTCTTTAAATTTATCACGGTATTTAGGAACACCTCTGTGTTCATAAAGAGCGGTAATATCTTTATGGCCCATACTATAAACATTATTTAATCCGGCCTGCTTTTTTTGGAATTGATATCCTTTTTGCTCCATCTCAGCTACAGCCTTATCAACTTTTGCCTTAGCTAGTTCTGGTAAATTTGCGACTGCGGATTTTGAGTATGTAGGTTCATACTTTTCAGCATTAAATTCTATCTGAGAATTAGTAATTTTCTCTGACAATGCCTCCAGGGTTAGTTTCGCCCTAGTGGCTATTTTTAGTATTCTGTCATCCATCAGCTTACCTTGAAATATGCAGCATTTTATAAAGTTAACATATAATGCTGCATATCAATGAGTTTGTAAACACTAAATGGAATAATTGGTTTCTTTTTTAATTGCTATGTATTTCAATGTTATGCACTTATACACAGATACTATAAATTATATTATTACTATTAAAGAATATAGAGACTATTAATATATAGACTTCTTATCTCATTGAAAAATAATGGTTTTTATCCTGTTTTAGATCAGTTTAATGGTGTTTTAGATCACTTTAATGGTATTGATGATCATATTGTTGGTATTAGTGATCACAAAAATGGTATTACTGATCATATTACTGGTGTTGTGATTACACATTTATGGTGTACTTAGTAGTCGATATCCTTGGTTAACTCTATTAAAGAATTAACTTCATCTCTTAGCTGTTTCTCTTTTTCATTTACTGTATTCTTACTTAGAACCATACTTCTATTTAGAGCCTTTTCAACTTTATCCGCCTCATCATCCTGGCCGAGGTAACGATAAGCAAACATCAGTTGTGTTAGTTCTGCAGGAGATAGCTTTTCCTTTTGAATTAATTGCTTAGAAATTAGTTCTTTCACTGTATTTAGTGCATCATGAGTGTTCAATTCTTCAGTAGTGCCTTTATTTAGCCATCTAATCAGAAATTTTATTTCAGAAATTTTATTACCCTGTGTTTTTAATTCATAACCAATGTCGCTACTTTCGTTTTCTAAAAATAAAAACTCTTTACGAGCAATTGGGTGTTCTCGTAAAATTTCGATGCTATCTCTAACGCAGCGTTTCATGAATACACCGTTGTTTTTAAATGAACTTTTATTTTTTTTCAGTCGCCCACTTTCATCGAGTAAACCAAAAAGTCCCTTAAGCTCTTCAATTGCAATGTAATGCATTTCATAACCGTCTTTCTTAAATCGGCTTAAAATTTCGTACAATCTTTTTGCGTATTCTTGTTTTATATCTAAATATGTTCTTGTTGTTATTAATGCAAACCCTTGTTTATATTCAATATATTCACTTTCAAGCATGTCGTTAGGCACCATTGTTAATAGGCCTCTTTTATACTTAATATTTTTAAAAAGAGGTTTGTAATCAAATTCAATTTCGCCAGAGGTTCCTTCTACTTTTATACCTATTTTGTAGCTTGCAAGTCGTTCAGCAGCAGGAGATAAAATACTGCCAACATGCTTAGAGCTGATATTCAGCCATTCTGATAGCTGGCTTGCTGTATATGTGTACTGTGGTGTGCTTTTTTCCCAATCTGAATCTTTCATCTGGGCCATCATCAGTGCAAACAAATCCGCCTCTCTTTGCGACAGGTCTTTGCGGCTGAATACAAGTTTGTGCCCTTGTTTTATATGTTTAGGTAAATTTGAACGAGAAATTGGGTTTGGGTTTAGTTTTTTTTCCATTTTCACACCAGGTATCTGTAATCAATAAGCTTAAAATACACAATACTGGTCAACAACACCAGTTTTGTGTATTTGAAACGGTTGTTTTACATAAAACTGGTGTTTTTTACCGGTTTTATGTAATCGATAAATTTATTATTATTGAAAAACACTATATTTCAATGACTTGCTATTAGGGGGGTTATAAAAATAACAAGATAATGGTGTTTCTATACCAGTATTATGTTATCTAAAATTATAAAAAACCATAATTGTGTTATCTCAATTTGTTTATTAAGCCTTTAAACTAAGTCTTACTCGAATATAGAGTACAAAATAATGGTGTTTTTAGTGTAATTACCATAATTATGTAAAGTTAATCGCCAAAGGTTACATATTTATGGTGTATTTAAGGAGGTATTCGACAGTGAATACATAATTCTGGTGTATTTAACAAGAATTATGTATTGATAACTTGTTTCCACATTGTGGAACGTATTTCCATACCTACTATTTATTTATATGGGAGGCGGCTTAGAGCGATTACCGGCCAGTCAAAAACGGTGGCGCATGACATCACCTTTGATTTATTGATAGCCCTCACTGTTAATTATCATCTTGCTTGCTGCATCAAGTCAATGAGTTAATCTGCATAACTTCTCAGACTAGTCGCGACTGTGCGTGAGGAAAAGATCATTGCTTAACTGTTAAACATTAGGTTTAATAAGCACATAATAAATACTGAGTACGTTATGTTTTAAAGTTTCGGAGTCACCAGCTCCGTATGTCGCTTGGTAGGCGGCTAAAGGGCGATACCTTATTTAGAGCAGGAGCTCGAAGTTTGGGCTGGTTGTGCCAGCAGAAATCGTCCGATTTGAGGTTGCTTATACTAGTCATAGCACCTCAGGCCGCTCGCAAGGCGGGATATAAAACGAGTCTTTCATGACTCAACCGGTTGAGTCGGTATAGTGGAATTTAACCATGAAAACCAAACTCAGCATTGAAGTTAAGTTTGATGTGGCGAAGGTTATTACAGCGCTTAGCGGCCTTGTATTAGCAATAGCTCATATCGCTCAATACTTCTAAAAAAGTCCAAGGGGTATTGCAAATGCCCCTTGGCACCAAACATAACAAGGCATTGCTGATCCTGCCTGCGGCACTCTGACTCTTTAAGCGTCCCACAATATTGGCGTTATATGTATATCAACATGGAGTACTATCTATCAACTGGAAAATAGAAAAAGTATTTCGGTTATTTTTTCCCGAATTTTCTAATAAGGTTACTTGGACTGTTATTATTGCGGGACTCGGCTTAACGTCATCTTCAATTCTTCAAAACATCTTAAATGAAATTTTAGCGACAGAATTTAATATTAAAATTCTTGGTAGCTACGATTCTCTCGTGGGTATAGTTCTTATTACTTTGGGCTTAACTCACAACATACTTTTACAAAGAGAAAAAACAAAAATAGAAGTTAATGGAAGGTTTGATAGTGAAGCAAAGAAGGAAGCACTATCACGAGAGCATGATTTAAAGCTTTACCAAAAAGTGACGAAAGGCTTCGAGGAATATTTTCTAACAGAATATATATCTTCGCTAACGGACGACCATTCATATAGCAGAAATGATAAAGCTAGATTACACGACTTTGTTTATTATTCACAAGAAACTGAGTATGACTTTCTTAATACAGAATTAAATGAAAAATTTACTGAATTTGGTCAAGCTTTATCAAAAGTCATGAACTGGACTGCACTTCATTTTTTCCATCATCCATCACATATCGTTATGGAAAATCAAACGTATTGCCTCTATCCTGAGCTAAATCCTGACCGCGGTGGCGAAGATGATCGTCTTGGTAAATACAATAAGCATGCACTTGAAATTGTCAATTTAACTGATGAGTTGTTAGAAAAGTATAAACTGTTTCGTAGCTGCGTTAAGCGTGAATTATACATATAATGTGGCGTTACCACTGTCTGCAATTGGCACTTTTACGAAGTTCGGCTAAGAGCGATCAGCGGTCATTCAGGTGAGTCGTCATTAGCTTGGTAAGAATAAGGAGAAACTTTCCTCTTTTTTACATGTTATATACGCTACAGAAAGCATAATATTGGTAGCTGGTAATAGCTTACACTATTTACTATTAATGTAAGTTCACAAAGTAAGGACGTTTTCGCGCTAAAAAGGGAAAGTGTCCTCTGATAAAGTGTTAAATCTTCAGTATCAGTATCATTGCAAGGAGACTCTGTTGGAAACTAGAAATGTATTTATCGATACGCAAGCAATAATGCGTCAAGGGTTTAAGTTCGAAAATAGAGTGTTGTCTAAGTTAAGTCAGCTTGGAGAATCAGGAAAACTAAACATTCTAATTTCTGAAGTAGTAAAGAATGAAGTTGCGAGCAAAATTACAGAAAAACTAGCTGTAGTAGAAAAATCCAAATCTGAGATTGAAAAGGCTGTATCAATAATTGAGGGGAGCATTCCTACCGAAATTGATGAAGCAATAGCCAAACTAGATACTCAAAGTTTAACTGAGTTAGCTATATCTGGATGGGAAAAGTACATATCGGATTCTAATATTTCAGTCATTGACCCTAATGATATTTGCAATAGTGAATTATTGTCACTTTATTTTGATGGCGCATTTCCATTTAGCGAAGGAAAGAAAAAAGATGAATTCCCTGATGCAATTTCTTTACTTAGCTTAAAAGCTTGGGCTGAGGATGAAGTAGAGTCAGTCTATGTTATAAGTGACGACAAGGACTTGAAAGGGTTTTGTGCCAGTTTTTCTCCATTTATTAGTGTGAATAAACTCACTGAGTTTCTAGACATATATAACAGGGCTGAAGAACGACTGACAACTATCGTTCACTCCTATGTAGATAAAGAAGCGGACTGGATCAGAGAATCTATTAGAGATGCCTATGTTGAATGCGATTTTGACTATTCTGATAATTGGGAAGCAGAAGTCGAGAATGTAAAAGTAACGCACGATCAAATTGTTGAAGTTGATGTCGTTGCAATTGATGAAGAATCAGCGACATTGAGCCTTAAGGTGAGAATAGAGTGTACGGCAGATGTCAGTGGTCCTGATTATGATAATTCTATTTGGGATGGTGAAGATAAAGAGTACATATATGTCGAAAAATTTAGTCAAAATATGGATTTTGATGAATATTACGATGTTTCAATGAAAATTGAGTTTAGCGAAGAAGATGAAGAACTGACCGAAATTTATGACATCTTGATAGATGGAGGTAGCTCAATAACTCTTCAGTTTGATGATGAATACCCATATAAGTGATTTAACAAAGCGCTGCTACGGAAAATTTAGTCGCTAGCGCTCCAAAATTTCCGCAGAGCGCGGCGTTAAGTGTTCAAGGAGGAAACATGGTCAAAGCTACTTGTCATTGCGGCAATATCGTTATAACAGCAGACATGCTACTAGAATCCATTACCAGTTGTAATTGTTCAATGTGTTACCGGCTGGGTGCTCTTTGGGCTTATTACACAGTCGATCAAGTTGATATTAAAGTAAAATCAGAGGCTACTGTTTATTTGTGGGGTAGCAAAGTTCGCTCATATCATTCTTGCACTTTTTGTGGTTGTACGACTCACTACACACAAAAAAGAGATGACGGTACAAATAGGGTCGCAATCAACACCAGAATGGCTACTCCTGAGCTATTTAAGTCCGTTCATGTTAGGTTTTTCGATGGTGCTGGTACCTTTAAATATGTTGAGCAATAGAGCACTTACAAGAGTCTAAGGTTACGAACGTCCGCAATTGGTTGTGAGTTCAACCACTCGATGCAACACACTGATTAAATCGCTCCGCAGGTGTTTCGTATTCCAGTGTTTTCCGCGGTCTCTCATTAAGTTGTCTGGCAACTTGGTTTAATCTTATCTGAGAATGCTCATTTAAGTGAGTTCCTTTTGGAAAGTATTGTCTTAATAGCCTATTTGTATTTTCATTGGAACCGCGTTGCCAAGGTGATTGTGGATCGCAGAAATATACTTGAATATCTGTAGCTAGAGTAAAGTCTTTATGATTAGTAAGCTCACATCCTCTGTCCCAAGTTAATGATTTATAAAGCTCTGCTGGCAACTTATTAGCTTGTTTAATCAACGCTTCGATTACTGGCTTTGTTTTATTACTAGGTACTTTCACTAACATTACATACCTAGAGTGTCGCTCAACTAGAGTCGCGATAAAACTGTTTCCTGAGCCTTGGATCAAGTCTCCCTCCCAGTGGCCTGGAACAGCTCTGCCTTCAACATTTGATGGCCTTTCACTAATTGGTACAGCGTCGACTATCCTTCCTAACCCTTTACCTTTAAGAGTGGCATGCTTTGATTTCCTGACTACCCGCTGCGTTCGTAAATGCTTTTGTAGCTCTTTTTTTAAAGCACCGCGGGTTTGTATATAGGGTTTTATATATTGTTTCGTGCGACACATTCAAATCCTCATCATTGGGATATCTCCGCCTAAGCCAACCAGATATTTGCTGAGGTGACCATGCAGATTCCATCTTTTGAGAAATGATTAAACATAATTCTTTGTTGCCATACAGCTTACAAGGCTTAGGGCGTTTGGCATTTTCCCAGGCAACTTTGTCAGCTTTACTCGCTCGATATTTTTTAATCCCGCCGTGGCGGTTTACTTCACGGCAAATAGTGGAAGGAGAGCGATTAAGATATCTCGCTATTTCTCGAAGTGACTTACCTATTGCTAACCCTCGTGAAATGTCTTCTCGTTCTGCAAGAGTTAGTGTTGTTGGTGAGCGTTTGGGCTCAAGCGGCCGAACACCACCTGTTTTATGGATAATGCCTAATATAGATGAATGGTATCGATCAAATAATCTTGCTATATCATGCGCACTATCACCGCGCTGATATCGATCCCAAATTAACCTTCTTTGTTCTGCATTATAATAAATACGTTTTCTCTGTTTCATGTAAACGCTCCTTTAATTAATAATAAGGATAGCGTTGCATTCACCAGTTGAACTCACAGCACACAAGAGCCGTTCGCTAGTAAAACTTGAAAGGCAGCAATCCTCGGTAATAATTACCCATCGGTAAAAGCTCTTAGTGTGTTTTAGAAGTCGACGCGCTGTCGTTATAGTCACTCTGGAAACCATCAGCCTATATACTCTTACTCTCTACTTAGTAAGTTAGTTTGATAATTTTTTGCAGAATAATTAATCTAATTCTCACTTCAAAGCACTTACTTTAATAGACGCCTAAAACAATTTCTCGTTGTGTTTGAAATTTACCTACTAAAAAACATAATTATTTTTAGATCGTAATTACGATAATAAATTTCAATAGGGCGCTGTATTTAATGATAAACCAGTAGCTTATAAATATTTTGGGAATTCTCAATTTGAGTAAATGGCACTGTTCAAGTAAAGGCTAGAAAGACCATAAATTTAACTTTCTTTATTGTGTGTGAGAACAAGTTTTATCAAAATTAGTGTCAGTACTATCGCTGGTATTATCCAAATAAAATCAGTCATATTGTTCATTCTCGAGGTTGTTCAGTCACTTCCCAACATTAATGATTTTTATTATTTTTGCAAATTTAGCCTACATAAACGTGATTTTCTATTTTTACCCACCGCTTGGCCCTAGTTAATTTCAGGACAATTAACGAGGACAAATAATGAAAAATACTAAATCTCAATTCATTCGGCAATACGTTCGAGCCAGCAAATCGCCTTGGGATGACTGCTCTACAATTTTATTGCTAGCAGATGTAGTTAACGAGCAAGCGATGGAGTTAAATTTCAATAATTACATCTATTTACATAGAGATAGCGTTGGAAAAATACTTGGGATTAGCATTTCAAATAGTATGTTAGAAAAAAATCCGAGTTTCGAGAATCGATATTTAGAGGGAGTAGATATGACGCTTTTTTTACTTATCTACATAGAGCAAATAACGCAGTTTTGTGAGTTTTTCTCTGAGGAGTTTCAGCAAATATTTATGCAAACGCCAACTACATTTTTTGCAGCAGCAGAGAGTGATTGGGTCGATATTATCGACAATGCATAACCCCCTAAGCGAACATTTGTTCGCTTTTTTTTATAATTTTTTTCGTAAATAGATTTAAATTCCCATGCATGATTATTACCTAATAATGAGTTATCGATTTTGATAACAAATCATACAAGGAAAGTTAAGTATGGAAAGCACATATGTATCAACATTGGATTTTTTAAATTTATTACACACATTTAGCCGAGTAATTACCACGAATGACCATCAGATAAACTTATTAGAATTACGCAGTGATAATGCGAATTTAGATGAGCTTTGGGAGGTTATTGGCTCTGAAATTACAGCGAATAAAACACTAAATGAGTTTGCCATGCGAAAACTCACCTACGAACTTATGCATGCTCTGATTAGCGACCCAGTAGAGCGTGTGGAGCTGCCGTGTGACTTCGAGGATGATGTTTATCCCTAGGGTCTAATTGAAAAAATTAACGATTGAAACTGAGGTCATAATGGTTATTTTCAAAATCAAAATAACAGCCTAATCATATCTCCCAAAATATGCCTGAATCATTATTTGCTGATTCGTTGCCCTAACTGCAATAGCGTTTAATAGGGCATTTTACTCAGTTACTGAGTATCAAACCTGGGAGGGGGTCCTGCGCAAATACAGGGTTTCGTTACGATGCCTCAAAAGCGAGGTCATTGTAATCATGTTTGGCAAGGTGGATAGGTCAAATGCACAAGGGAGGTAGATTTATGTCTATCTCCCTTTTGCGTATTTCAGTAAGTCAGTTCACTCAGTAGTTTTATTACAAATGATAGTGGCGGGGTAAAAAAATAAAAAATAAAAAATAATTAATTTATTTTTTAACCGTCAGAAATAAACTAATAAAAAATAGAAAGTGGCAAATGTGCCTTTATTTTTATTTTTTCTATTTTAATACTTTTAGAGGGTGTTATCTTATTGAAATTAAATGAAATATTTACTGTGTTTGTGGGCAATTTATATGTTTGTTGTGGCGCTTTATACGAAATGAGTGGGCAATTTATACGGTTTAGGAGGACACTTTACCGTGAATAAATAAAAATTTTATTTACCAAAAAACTTACCGAAATTTCTTTTATTGGTTGAGCCGCGGTTAGCATAACTGCATCAACTAGAAATAAGGTAGTGACATGAGCAGTAAAAATTCTCCAAAAATTGTTTTCGCCAATAAGCTATTACATGCGGGATATTCGCTAGAGATTAATGAGCAGCGATTAATAAATCTCGCGCTGTCTAAGGTTAATTCAAAAAAGCCTAACCCAGGAAAAATTGTGATTTATCCAACGGAATATGCCAAGTGTTTCGGCCTCAATAAAAGCAGTGTCTATGAGCAGCTGAGCGCAGCTGCAGAGTCACTAAGAGATAAATTTGTCACTATTTTAGATGATAAAGATGAAGCGTTTTCAATCCCTTGGGTGAGCAATACCACATACGAAAAGCTGAAAAACCAAGGGTCGTTTATTACACTGGAGTTTTCAGAAGCCATCGAGCCGTATATTTTTAATATAAAGGGTGATTTCACAGAGTTATTTTTTCATAACACAGTAAAATTAAACAACCTAGCATCATTTCGGCTCTACGCACTTCTAAATAGGGTGCGAAATTATAAAAATTACAAACGGAAGGGCGAGGTAGTTGTGAATTTTCAGTTGCCAGAGATGAAACAGAAATTATTTTTATCCGAATCATATGGAGCATGGCGGGATTTTAAAAATCGCGTACTGCTACCTGCTATTGAAAAAATCAATGCCCACACAGATATATGCGTAAAGTTTAAGCCAAAAAAAATGGGCAATTGTATTACTGCGATTGAGTTTGCGTACAGCACTCAATGCCCTAGTAAAAGTGAACATATAGCTAGGCCAAATCTATTTCGCCGCCCTAGAGTTAAAAAAGGGTCAGCTAAAGAGGGCGAGTGGGCTCGTGCAAACCTCACGTTATTAAGAACTTATGAGTTGTTAAAACAGAATCAAAATCCTACTTTTAAGCTGAAAAAAGCAGATGTAAGGCGTTGCGTGGAATATGCAAAAATCCTTGGTGACGATGAATCTAAGATTTTTTACTCTAAACAATTGAATAAAAAACAACCATAACGCCTTAATGTTTATACTACTGCATTACGAGTAAAACATTTTTTCAATTTCAGAGCACAATTTAGTTCGGTATATTATTGAGGCACGCAGCAGTTCAGCATCGCTTTCACTGAGAAGTGGTGCGCGCGACTTCTTGTCAAAACGTTGCGGCATTTCCTCAAATAACTGTTCGTGGAGTCGTTTTATATCATCAAAAATTTTGACCGACTGAGAGAATAAAAAAATCTTACTGTAATCGCGTTTTTTTAACGAGGCCAAATATTTTAACAAAATGACCTGCCGTGCCGTTTTATTTTTAAAAGAGTGCTCAACCTCAATAGCGACTATTGAGCCATCTATGAGTCGCACAGCACCATCTACCGTTCGTATATCAGATAGGTTATTAATACGTTTAAATTCAGGCTCGGTAATGAATCCACTCCACATTGGCGCATATGTTTCATCACTGTGATAATTGTGTATACCGCGCAGCATGACAAATGCGTTAATTAGATTATGCATTATATTATTTTGATTGAATTGCAAAGCGGGGTTTCTATTTGCTCTAAAATGTATGTCGATGCCCATTAATTCCTCTGCGAATTTGGCAGCAGTGTAGGTAGGCACATAAACGCGACCGTCTGGGCTTCGGTGTGTTTTTACCACACGCAATAGCCCATCGTTTTCTAGCCGGTTTAAATGCTCTAGTGCTAACCGATGGTTGATGCAATATAACCAACGAATAATCCCTGGTGTAACAATAGAAAATCGAATAGCAATTAAAACGGTTAATCTAGTTCGGTTAACGCCTTTTTGATAGTTATTTGCGCCTGGATAATACCGCATATCAATATCAAAATAGCGAGGGTAGTGAGTATGAAGAGTGTTGTTCGTTTCCAAATTTATTGATGGTTGTTGTGTCATTTTCTAAAATCTTTCTGGCTAGTTAATTAGTAAAATTAACTAGTACCGCAACACAAAAATTATCATCATTTTAAAATTAAATTGCCGTTTTTCATTCCGAGAAGCTTTAACAGCATGCACGTAATGATTGCTGCGATAATAATCGCAACAAAAGCCGCTGTCAGCGGATGGCCTCGTCGCTGTGCTACTCAACCATAGGGTCTAAAACGCCCGCCAGCTCTGGTGTTGCTCCGCAACGAGCTGACTCGACGCGCTATCGCGCTAGCGTTTTAGACCCTGCGCGAATGCACCGAGCTACGCTCTGTACCAACCGCCATACTGCCGCGCCTGACAATGCAATGGGTGCCCCATAATTTGCATTTTTCATCTGCTGTAATTTTCTGCGAAAATAGATGGTTCGATATCAATTTGTGCCAAAATGATATCGAATTTCGCTGATGCGAAACACTATCGCGGTTGGTACAGACCAGCTGTACATTCGCGCGACTCCATACATTTCCGGCTTCGCCTCCAACGTATTACGCGAGCTATTGGTCTCATTCTGAGACGCTATTTTTGCAGTTTGTCGTGCCGAAAAATGCGTTTTAAAAAATCTGTCTTGCAGACAAAAGCCGCCTCCAAATTAAACTTATTAATGAATTTTTTAGAAAAGAATAAAAGGTTTTTACCTAATAAAATTAGGTGGAGTAAGGGAAGGGCTAATTGCTTAATTCAAACTGTTTGTTGCTGAGCTGCGCAGTCAAACAAGTTTGTTTTTTATCACGAAATCATTAAATTTGAAAGCATAAATTAACAATTAATAAGGTTTGAAAAATGAAAAACAATGACGTTACTGATATCGCTATTAACCCAACAACAGGATTACCTATCACAAATGCGAGCGCTAACATCTTAGACGTTGGGGGCAATGTGGTGGGCCAATCTAATCGAGTAATGACTGTTTATGAAATTGAAGATTCGATAGCGGATTCTATAGGAGATGATTGTTTTGATGCATTTAATGACGGCTTTTAATGCCCAAAATTTTAAAAGCTTTTAGCCAATACCGAATAGAAGTTGCCTATTCGGTTATAGCATTTAGTGGCTCAGGGTTACTGTTTTTACAGTACCAATCAACTAAAAATTTCGCTTGGTTTATCGTCCTGAGTTTGTTTTGCACTAAAATGGGTATTGGCATAATTAACTATGAGCAATATTGTCAGAGAAATAATCCAAGCATGAGAGTCATGCTAAAATATTTGTTATTTAAATTTGTATAAACCTGTTTATTTGTCCTTAAAGTAAAGCGCTCCGAGTTAATCAGGGCGCTTTTTTGTTGAAAGCATTAATTAGACTGTCACCATATAAAAAAGATAAAGGTTTATATAAAAATGAGTTTTTAAAACTATTAAATACGACTGAATAGGAGAGGGTAACTTAGAGGGGAGTTGGTTCAATGAGTTGATAGACATGCAAAAATACATACCTACCAACCACAAGGAATATACAAATTAGTTTTCATATACCTCTGCTTACGCAAAGGGTAAAAATTAGTAGTTACAATTGCTAACTAAATTTTCTTTACTACAGTGTTTTGTCGCTCACCCCCGCTAAAGCGGGGAAACCAATTTAGCAGCACGACAGTCTGACTAAACTTTTTACTACAGTGTTTTGTCGCTCACCCCCGCTAAAGCGGGGAAACCAATTTAGTAGCACGACTGTCTAACTAAATTTTTTACTACGGCATTTGCCGTTCACCCCCGCCAAAGCGGGGAACCCAACTTAGTAGCACAACAGGCTGACTAATTTTTATGAACTAATTGTATATTTTTAGTATTCTCCATTTACCACGGAGACTGCAGAGGAATAACATAGCTAACCTCTTATGTTTCGAACTTTAAATGCTCCTGTTTTATAATGCAAGCCTTTTATTGTTTTTAATTTAAAAATAACTCGAACGGCAATATTTGTAGGTTTTTAATGGTTTTTCGAAGAAGATAGGTGTTTTTTGTTGCAAGATGATGATTTGAGTTAAAACGTTTTATTAACCTAAAAGCAAAATCACACTGTGTTTTTTAGTTGTTTTTAGATAAAGATAAGCGAGGGATGCTTGTTAAGTATTAAAAGTTGTTTGTTAAAGGTTGCTTTAAATATTGAGACGAACGTTTTTATATAAAGGGAGCATTTCGCTCCCAGATATCAGTAATACGATTCATGTAACTTCACTTTATTAAACAATAGAGCAAGTAAAGCCAGCAAATTTACGATAGCTACATTTCTAATTCTAGGCTTAACATGAGATACCGCGATCTATGTGTTTAACATGTATGGAGTGATAGAATGGAGAGCCTGATTCATACCATATATTACTAATTAACACTCAAAAATCCACGACCTTTGCGGTATGATAAGCCAATAATTTATATTGATATTTTTGCCTGGGAGAGGTTCCTTGGACTCAGCACCTAAAAAGCACACTACTCAAAAAAACAGCCCTAGCACTTCCAATAGTGCATTACTAAGCGATATCAAGTCGGTAATCGTAGAAGCGCGCGCCCTTGTTAGGCAAACAGTCAATAACACAATGGTACATGCGTATTGGCAAATTGGACGTTTAATTGTAGAAGATGAGCAGCTAGGTAATACTCGTGCTCAATACGGTAAAAAAATACTTAAAAGCCTTTCCACTCAATTAACAGCAGAGCTTGGTAAAGGGTTTGATGTAACTAACTTGCGTAATATGAGGCGCTTTTATCTCGCGTTTGAAAAACAAGAGACACTGTCTCTCGAATTAAGTTGGTCGCATTATAATGTGCTTGCACGTATAGAAAATCCAGCTGCACGCTTATGGTATATGGAAGAGTCAGCACAGCAGCATTGGAGTGTCAGGGCACTAGAACGTCAGATTGGTACGCTTTATTACGAGCGATTACTTTCGAGTAAAAATAAACAACCTGTAGAGCAAGAGGCACAAGAAAAAACACAAGTATTGGTTGAGTCAGCAAAAGACTACCTGCGCGATCCTTACATTTTGGACTTTTTAAATCTACAAGATAAAAGCTATCAAGAAAATGAACTAGAGCAGGGCATAATAAATAACTTGCAACAATTTCTATTGGAACTAGGTAAAGGCTTTGCGTTTGTTGAGCGGCAAAAGCGCCTGCGCTTTGACGATGAAGACTTTTATATAGACCTCGTTTTTTACAATTTTAAGCTTAAGTGTTTTTTATTACTCGATCTAAAAATTGGCAAGCTTAAACATCAAGATGTAGGGCAAATGGATACATACATTCGTTTGTACGATGAGCGTTACACCAGCGAAGGTGATAACCCTACTATCGGCCTTGTGTTATGCAGTGAAAAAAGTGAAGCAGTAGTAAAATACTCGGTACTGAGTGATCGTAAACAACTTTTTGCAGCAAAATATTTAGCTCACCTTCCCACCGAAGAAGAGCTTCGCATAGAGCTTCAAAAAGAGCGAGAGCGCGTTCAGGCACAGCTACGTAAGCAGCAAGAATAAAACTAAATATAATAATTCTGATAATTAATGTTTTTAGAGTCCAGGCTAATTTATTAGAGCAGCCCGATAAGTAAAATCATAATTTCCACATTGTGGAAAAACTAAAGTTACAACGCGTATAGACGATTGATCATATATTCTAGTTTGTTAAGTTGAGTATTTTTTACGGTAAAGTTTTTTAACTTCTTAATTTTTACTAGATGATCACTAGCGACTATAAAAGGTAAATGCGCGTGGCGTAAAATACTGGGACTGTTATCTATGAAGGAAATGTTCGCCATAGGCGCTGGTGTTAGGGGCCTTTTTATTTTAATTGGTTCATCTCTCTTACGTTGTTGTACCAGGTGAAGTTCTTGTCCAACAAAGTAACACCACTCACTCTTTGTTACCCCTTTGGGCGGGTGTTTCATACTATTATTTAGATAATCACACATTTTTTCATAGGTAAAACATTTAACGCTAAATTTATTACACCAACTAAAGCTAATTCTTCTTGTGTTTACTAGTGGAGGCAATATATGTCTGTAAACCTGTAAAGTAATAGCATTAGGGGCTACAGATTGAATAATTTCTCGTTTTTTTTCCGCTGTGATTTTTGAAGAAGAGATGGCCTTTTTTATATTATCTTTATGGATATTACAGCTTTTTATAAGTGAAGAGAGTTTAGCTGAGTACTTTTTTTCTACCATTAATACTCCCGGTAATCTAAAAGGGTACTTAGCATTACTTTTTGCTACTGGATTAAATTGTTTATAAGAGCTGATTATTTTGCTTTGTGCGGTAAAGCCGCTAATGTGTGATAGCTCTATTGGTTGATTATCTGCGACGGTTGAAGGCGATGAATATACTTGTGGGATAATAGTACAATTAGCACTGAGGGGTTCAATGCTATGCAACTCCTGATAAAGGTTATCAGTTAAATTTGTAAGAGCTGTAAAGTTTAAATCAACTTGAGTAAATAAATCCATTTTTATACCATCATACTTTTATCAATATAACGCAACTATATCTTTACTTATGATGGCTTATATAGAACTAAAGCTTATCATGCTAAAGATTGTTACGGTTTTCAAATAAGTATGATGGTATAAAAAAGTGCTTTATACAAATAATTTATCCAATACCGTTTTATCTATTTCTCGCTGCTCCGTTTTAATGTAGATCTCAGTTGTTTTTATACTGGAATGCCCCATTAGCTTTGAAATATGCTGAATATTAGCGCCATTACGACTTAACCAAGTTGCATACGAACGCCTAAGAGAGTGAGGAGTTATTCCAGCTGATACCAAACCATATGTTTTGCATAGTAGGTATATAGATTCTGAAGAAAAGTGCGGGATCTCGTCTATATTGTTTGTGCTTACACTTTTATGAAGTTCGCCAGATTTATAGACTCGTGTAAATACAGCACCTTCTTTATAACCACGTATAACCATCCATTCTTTTAGCGCTTTCATAGTTATGGGATGAATAGCAACAGTACGTTCTTTTCCGCCTTTTCCATCAAAGGTTATTTTATTACCGGTTAAATCAATTGCGCTTAACTTTAATTTAGCTAATTCAAACCGGCGTAAACCGCAACCGATGAGTAAATGGAATATAGCCTGATCTCTTATTTTTTTTGTATTAGTAAGTGCGAGCGCCTCTATTGTATTTAGCAAATGTGCAAAATCACTTTGCGATAAGGTGGCGTGTAGCTTTTTTTTCCCGAGCATAGGTGGCTTAACTGATTTAACTCGCTCCCAATGTAGTGAATTTATTTGACCCAGCAGAAAAGCTTCCCTCAAAACACTTTTTGTAATAGATAGGTAAAGGCCTATTGTTTCATAAGATAAACCTTTATCTTTTAACAGGGCGACTAGACTATTTAGTGTATTCCTATCAAAGCGAGCCCAGTTAATACTGTAGTAATTACTCTGGCCTAACTTTTGTGCAATTGAATGAAGTACACGTAGTGCAGTACTTTTTGATGAAACAGCCCTAAGAGAGTTTATATATGCATATACAGGGCATTCGTTATTTTTAATTACTAAGGGCATTTTTTGCTTAAAGGGTGCTAATACTTGAGATTTTAATAAATGATCAAAACGTGTTTTGATAAATAGCCTCCTTATTTACGCCTACATATACTGGAATAAGTTAAGTGTAATTCATTTTTAAATAAATAACTAACGTAAATGTTTATTTACGTTAGTTATTGTTATGTTAAATTGGCTGCCGTTAATTTTTATGCTGCTAGTTAGTGAAAACAAATCCATTTGCTACATCTTTAGCGATTCACCTATAGAAGTGATTTATTAAAGTGATTAAGCTAATTGAACTAAAGAGAAGGTTGTTAGGCAGCTATCTTTTATAAGCCTAATGAATATTTAAAATCTGAATGTAACGACCGAAATCATCAGTCGTTACATCTAGCGATATTATATATTTTTCAGATAGTCCATCCGAGCTTTAAACCAACCATCGACAGTTCGTTTATGAAAACTTTCCATTGAAGTACCACGTGTTTCTGTACTATTTTTCCATAATTTATTTAATTCAATATTAAAAGCAATACCTAATGTGTCATGTAATTGAGTAGCAATATTTAATATAGCCAGAGCAGTTAAAGGATCTTTAGCCTGTTTTACTAAATCTTCTAGTTCTAACTGCGGTGAAACCCCATTATTCAAAGCTAAATACTGAATAGCACGACTTCGGTTAATTAGGTTAATGTCAGACTGTCTAATTTTCTCAATAATAGGCAGGAATTCATTTGCTTTATCGCCAAATGCTAATACAGCATTCATCGCCCAATACCGTTCCCATTGTTCATTTGATAACAATACTGCCTTTAATTTATTTTTTACTTGTTCAAACGGTTGTAGGCTCATATCTATTATATTGATAAAGCGGGCAATATTACTTTTGTGCTTTAAACCAAAAGTATTGGGCTCATCTTTTGCAATATCGACTAAATAAGATTCAGGATAAAAGGCTAAATCGGGCATTGATTGCAGCTTTTTTTGTAATCCGGCACGCATTTTAATAACTTTTTCAGTATATTGCGGCAATAGTGCTAAATTTTTAGTTTCAAAAGGGTCTTGTTCAAGGTCGTATAATGCCTCTAATGGCTTATGTTTAAAAAAAGCACTTTGTACAGAGTTTAACTTATTAGCCTTAAATAAATGTTTCCACTCTCGGTAAGCCGCTTGTTTATAACGATAACTTGAAAACAATCCATCAGGGTTAAAGGGTAAATAGTTACGAATATATTTATATTTACCTTTTCGAAAGCCCCTTACCATATCGTATTTTTCATCAAATCTATCGGCAAATGAAAAGTTTGCATCACGCTTATTTAAATCATCTAAACTTAAATTTTTTGACAAAAAACTTTCGCCATCCTGCAACTTAGATTTAGGCAAACCTGCCAGTTCAAGCAAGGTAGGGGCAAAATCTATAAAACTAATAACGCCATCTACTCGAGTTGATAGCTTAGCTTGTAAATCTTTATGTAATAAATGTCGAAAATTCTTTGGTACACGAACGACTAAAGGAACATTAAGCCCTCTTTCTGAAACAAACCCTTTGCTACCTGGTAAAACACCACCATGATCACCAAAATAAAATATGAACGTATCTTCTAATAATCCTTCCTCTTTAAGCTGATTTATTACCACTCCCATCTCTTTATCCACTTTTTTATGTAAGTCGAGATAACGAGCGTATGTATATCTGAATAGTTCAGTATTGGGGTGGATAGGATCTAATTCTACTGAATTGGGATTATGTATCGTTGGTAAATTTTCTATATCACTTTCAGGAAAGTGTAGCTTTCCTTCATGCGTAGTTTTCCACGTTTGCATATGAAAGAAAGGTTGGCCTGCTTTACGATTATGCCAGCTAGCTCCCTTTTTTGAAGAGCTCCAATTACTTTCTGGTGAGACAAAGTTATAATCTTCTTTGGCATCATTTGACGTGTAATAACCTGCTTTAGTCAGGTAATCACTTATTGTACTTAATTCTCTAGGTAAGTTTATACGCTCAAATGGGCGGTGATATTCCATTGCTAATTTAGCAGGGTAGGCACCCAAGGCGAGCGTTGTTCTTGCTGTTGAGCATACAGGCGAATTAGAAAATGCATTATTAAACACTAAGCCTTGCTTTGCCAAAGACTCTATATTTGGCATTTCAGCGCCTTTAGCGTTATATAATTTTAAATATCTTTTCGAGTTATCTTCAGATACCAACCAAACAAAGTTTGGCCTTTTTCCAATAGTCTTTTTGGAAATAGGCGAACCATCATTCGATATAGCAGAAGACTCACAACCGGATAGCAGAGCTGAAGCAAGGCATATCGTTAGTATATGTCTCATTCCTAATTTTTTTATTGTCATAATATTCCATCACTTATCAAGATACAAAAATAGCGGCACTCAGTACGCTCATTTAGTTACTAGTAACCAACATCAAAAAATCGAACTGATCCAGCAAGAACAGTAACTTTCATTTTATTATCAGTTATATGAAACTCTTCTTTAGATAAAATATCTTTTACCCATTTCGTTTTTTTATGAAAATGTATAGTTACATCTCTATCTTGAGGGTCAATATAGCCTTGATCGACTAAAATAATACGGCTATGTTTCTCGTCTAATTTAATTACAGACCAAGCAGAGCCTTCAACACGTATAGGTAAATTTTGTTCTCCGAGCTCAATTGAGTGTTGCATCACTGGATAAAATTCTTCTACACCTATCTCTTTATCATTACTAAAACCGACTCTTCCATTTGATACAAAATAAGGGGTATTTTGTTTTTTTAATTGCGCTGCAGATTCTATAGGGGCGATTGGGATCATACCATTTGGCATTGGCGGAATGAAATTCAACCATCTATATTGCACACCTAAGGCCGCTCTAGAATAATCATACTCTGGCAAGTTTGTACCCGCCCATTGAATTTGCCCTAAACTCATCAAAGCATTGGAGTCATTTTCACTATAGTGATTCATTTCGTGATGATTAGTTATTGAATGAGCTAACTCTATGTCTACATCTTTTATTAGCATCCATGAACCGATTGATTGCATTGCATCTTTTTCAACAATTGGTAAAACACCCGACTTCATTAGTGCAAATAGAACATTTAATCCTGGCTGCTCGGTGTAACGGCTATTAAAAATAATACCCATTCTTGAACCATACGCAGCTCTTAACACGGCAGTTCTAAGGTAGGGAGATACACTGCGCTGTCCACCAGGGCTAAGAGGACGCCAACTGGTTGGGTTATCATCAACAAGTCTCATTGCATAATCGTTAACATAGCCACCTAAAAACATGCCAACTCTACCGGTAAAATTTATATCTTGCGTACGTGATGTCGTATCCTCTGCAGAAGGAACTAAAATATCAGCGTACTGCCCAGAAAAAAACATATCTTTCCAAGGTTGCTGTTGAGAAGTCGTAGCCCAAAAAACATCTTTATATCTAAAATATAATTTTGCTTTACCTTGCTTACGCATCGCTTTGGCTAAGCGTGGCATGTACTCCGAGATAAAATAAAGTACTCTTGGATCTTTCGGGTCGTGCATTTCAGCATATAAAAAGCCAAGAGCGGTATTAGGAGCGGCCTCTAATATAGCCTCCATTGTGTCAATACTAACTCCAAATGGGTCTATACCGTGACCAGACCAAACAACAAAACTTTTTCCTTTGGCCTCAAATGCCTTCGCTTTTTTAATTAATTGCTCTCGCGTATCTTTGTATTTACCTCGGCGATCTTGCTTAAGCGCAATTTTGCCTATTTTTTTAACTAATTGGCTGCGATCCCATTTTTCAGTCCATCGCTCTTGGGCTACGCTAAGGAAATCGGCACCATTGAGTTTTGCCACATCACTATTTAGCTCTGCTTTAGTTAGCATTACCCAAGGTTTATTAGATTTTTTTTGGTAACTTGGCATTTCAAAAGCTAACGTTTGTTTATACAAATCATTAATATTTTTTTCAACTTGCGCTAACCGACCAGTTAATTGATGAGGAGTGTCTAACCAATCTTTATTATTTAAATCAAAACTATAAATAGTATTACCTCCACCAATTTGGCCTGCCGCAAAAAGTTTTTCGCTAGTGGCTGATAACTCTATATCATTAAAAATAAGGCCTGTGTGCTTTTCGCCAACTTGTTTTATTAACTTTCCTTTTGCATCAATTAAATAAGTAAGTCCCCCAAATTGAAGTACTATTTCGTTATACTTAGGTAATAGTGATGTGCCGTACACATGCGCATAACGCTGTCTGTGTGCAGATGCTATTTTAAAGTCTGCAATACGTTTAAATTTGCTATTGTAACCAACAAATGATGCAGCAGACTTTTGACCACTTTTATAATCACCGAAAAATAATAAATCGTCTAAACCATCCTGATCTAAGTCTGCGATGTCGATATCCGTTATCATCATATTTTTAGAAATGTCTTTAACATTTCGATCTGCAGGGCTAATTTCGCTTATTACATTCTTCGATTTAGGGTCAATAAATCCCATAAAATCCCAACGATACTTATCACGCTCTAAAGTAAAAACAAATAAGCTGTCTTTGTCGCTGGATAAAAAACGACCTGATTCTATTTTGCGAACCACGCCCTCTAATTTTGTTTCGCTGAGTAGTTGTCCATTGCTATTTAATTCATACAAAATAAAGTTATTTCCCCCTGCGTAGATCCGTTTCTCGCCGTCAACGACCGCTACTGCAACTTCACTAAAGCGAACTTTTTTAGGTGGAGTAAATTTCCAAAGAGGAGATACCTTATTTCTAGATGTGGTATCCCATGCATAAATACTTCCATCAGCACTTGCTGCTATTAGCTCATCAGATTTATCATTATTTAAATCCGTACTATTTATCTCAAAAAGTACCGCTTTCTCTTGAGTTGCGCTTCGCCACAGCTCTTCACCATTTGAATTATAACTTGCTACAGCACCATCTAATTCAGATGTATAAACAACGGGTCGACCATTGACTGTTCCACTTGTAATTTGACGAAGACCATTACCCTGTGTCGTAAAATAATCTTGTGAAACTTCACTTGCAAAGCTGCTAACACAGAAAAGTAACGTTATTGATGCCGCGCTTAAGTTATTAAAAATTTTTTTCATTGATAGACCCTCACCTTCAGGTGAATTGAGAAACTTTAATATAATGTGTGTGTTTTAATGCGATAGTTAAATATTTACCTACTTAATTTATAAACAGGCCCTAAAAAATTGTAGAGATGCGGCCCTAAAAGATAAATTTTAAAGTGTCGTGTTTATTTAAGTTACCCGTTGTTTATTTAAAGTAGGCGTTATAAAAGCTTATATAAGCAATATAAAACTGACTAAAAGTACTTATTATTAAAATACTCATTTTAGTTTTTAGCTCTTTTATAAGTTGTTGTTGGACTAAGTAGCTGCGACTTACTTTCAGAGAATCCTTGTAAAATATTATTTATAGAAATGGTAATATTGTCGCTGTTGTTTATCACAAACAATGAGTTATATTTTTTACGTTCAGGATATTCAGTCGTTTTTTCAATGATGTTATTTTCAAAAACTAAATTTGAAACAGAAAATAAGTTTAGAATAGGCGCTTTATCAAACACTTTGAATGTGTTGCCTTTTATTACAATATTTTTGTTATATCGTGATGTTTCTTTAAACTGCTCATCAATTCCAGCGTCTACGGCTATAACCCCCTGCCCCCACTGACTATAAAAACTATTTTCAAAAATATTATTTTTAATCGTTACATCTCGGACGCCACCTTGCTCAAACCAAAAGTTTGCGTCGCCTTCAAATAAAATGGCCGATCCAGATGTATGAAAATAGTTATTTTCAACTAACGTTTTACCTCGGCTATTTAACAACATACCTCTAGCTCGGTTTTTACGAATTGTATTTCCTTTAATAATAACGTGTGCATAATCTCGAACCTCAGCTACAGAATCACCTTTTTGTAACCGGCTATCAAATGGCTTAACAAACTCAATTCGCGTTATTTCATTACTAACTCGAGTACTCTTTGCGACCAAAGCTGACCCATAAGTTATCAAACTAGGCCCATGAACTAGTTCTAGTTCATCTTCTGGTGTTATAAAGTCAAAGCCAAATTGCTGTGGGTGTTGTAGCTTAATTTCTACCGTTTTATCATCTATAATTTTATCAATTGCAGCATAAATTCCATGTATGTTAGTAGCATCATCCTTTTGACTTTCGAATAAGTTATCAATCAACTTAATTTTCCCAGTGCAATTAACAAAATGCGTTGCATCCGCTGTCGTGCTTACAATACGCCCTTTGCTAGGAGATACTTTAGAGTCTTTGATTGTAATATTATGAGATCGTTGAGCAATTACTCCCATCCCCCCTGCATGATGAATGGTAATATTATGAAGTTCGACATTGTTACTGTCTGAAATAACCACACCAGGGTAATCACGATGCTTTGCCTGAAAAACTAATATATTTCCAACTTTTGCTTCCAAATTTGGATGAAAAATTCTTACAACGTCGCCTCCATCTAGCTTTTCAGCACGTAAAGCATTTCCAGTAAATATATCTTGCGCCATATACTCAGGCTCACGCAGTGCAAAGTTAAACTCTAATACACGCTTATATTCATATTTATATTCATCTTGCGAAATTTTTTTACGTTTAAGTCTGTCTTTACTTTTTATTCCTGAGGCTTGAAATAGCTGAGACTGAAATTTTAAAATACCGGCCTCATTAATCTTATAAGGGAATTGGTCTGTAAATTTTAAATCTAAATACCCTTTTCCAGCACCAACAATTAATGCTTCGGAGTGAAAAGCCCGAGAAAAGTCGATAGAAAAATTACGAAGTACAATATGACTACTTTCATCTAAAATAAATGGCACTAAACCACCATGAAAAATAAAAGTAGAGTTATTTCCATCTATTTCAAGATTATTAAATGATGATAAAGGAAATGTAATACGTTTAATACCTGGGTCATTATTGCTTATGTACATTAATCTATCGGCGGCTCGCTCTTCATAAAAGTCGTACCGACCTTTAGGAAAAGTGATTTTTGTTGCACCGATTTTTTTAGCTTCTTGCAAAGCTTGATATAAGCTATGAGTACTGTCGGATCCTGTATCTTTAATCGCGCCAAAGTCGCTTATATCTATCACTTTATCATTTGCAATAGTGCACAAGCTAAATAAAAATAGAGATAAACTCAAAGTGAATTTAACGACAGAAATAAACATAAAAGATCCTTTGCCATATAATTTGATTGAAGTTACTTAATAGAGCCGTCGTCTATTAAAGTGCCTTTAGAACTATCATCAACGATAAGTACTCGTTGTACTTTGCCATTATAAGTGTTGTTTTTAAGTTCAATATTTTCACTGTTAACAAACTCAAAAAGTGGGCTATCTGGATGCAATACAGGCTGGTTAATATTACGATTAATCGTATTACCCGACACCTTTAAACCGCCAACTCTATCAGCCCAAACAATACGATTACCAAAGCTATTTATTGTGTTATTTTCAAATCGAATGTTGCGATCGTATATCTCATCTTGATTAAAACTTTTGCTAAGTCTTGGTGTTATGTTTAAAACCGCATGAGGTTTCCCTGCATAAGCTACATAGTCAAAAGTATTGTTTCTTATTAGTACGTCCTCTACTGCACCTGATTCGTACCAAAAGAAAGTTTCTCCACGAAACAAAATTGATGACATCATTGATGAAAAGAAATTATTTTCAATAACCGTTTTTAAAGGTGTTTTTAAAACTACATTACGCGCGCGGTGGTTTTTAATGATGGTTTTACGCATTGTGAAAGTAGGGTTCCACGTTTTGTTTTCTAGCAAGTCACCTTTGGCGAGCTGTTTTGGCAAACTGTTTTTAAACTTAATTTGCGTATAAGCTTCATTGATCACGTTTATAGATTCAACTGTATTTACACTTTCTCTTTTGGTATTTGGCTGGTGTATGAACCAAATTTCATCATCTTGGCCGGTAAACTCAAACCCTGTTTGCTCAAAGTGACCAAATTTGACCATTACGGTGTGACTATCGATTATTTTATCAACTATGGTGTAAGTGCCATGTACGTTTGCGCCGTCATCTAGCATATTTTCAAAACGACTATTTTCTATTAAAATATCGCCCTTACAATTAGCAAAGTGAGTTGCATCAGCCGTTGTAGAAATTAAGCGCTCTGAACCATCACGTAAATAAACGCCTGAGTTTAAAATCTGTATGTCCTCACTTTTTTCAAATAAAAACCCCATTCCTAAAGCGTGATGTATAACTACATTATCAAACACTATATTTTTAGAATTTTTCACTTGAAAAGCAGGTGCGTACCGATGTGTTTCTCTATCGCCTTTTGAGCTTGTTAACGAACCAACAGGAGGGTAATTTTTAAGTTTTTCGTGAATTCTTAAAACCCCATTTCCTAAGTCTTCTACGTTATCTGACTTGCTTTTACTGTCTATACCACCATGAACAACTCGCTTTTCATTTTTATCCCAAGCAAGTGTAGAGCCTAAATAGTTATAACTAAATCCATCAACATTTGGGAACCGAATTTTTCCCCCTTTGAGATCCCACTGATGATCGCCTTTAACAGGACTTACGTCTCGATATCCTAGTTTCTCATTTACTGCCATTACTTCAGCTACAAACGTAAACGGTATATCCCAATCAATAGTAATGTTACTCACTTTAACGCTTTTATTATTATAAAATTCAAATGGCGCTATTTGCCCATGAAAAACAAATTCAGAGCCAGCACCTTCAATTTCAACTGAGTCAAAACCATCTAAAGAAAAAGCTATTTTTTTTAATCCATTACCATGATTGGTAATTCGTCGGTACTCACTTGATGCATATTCAGGTAAAAACTTATAAGTCCCTTTCTTAAATACAATTTTTAAATCTTTATCTTTTACATTTTTCAGAGCGCTGCGAATAATCGGGGTCATATCCTGCGCTACCGGTTCAAAAGTTAAAACCTCTTTAGCGTACAACTGCATAGAAAGCAGCGGTAAAGCACTTAAAATTAAGGGGATTACTTTAGTTTTATAATTCATTATTACAATCTCAATTTTTATGGGTTGTGTTTATGACCTTAATTGAACGCTCAGAATTAATATCTCTGAGCATTCAGCTCCTAAGTTACTGAAATTTCTTTCGGTATATATGCTCTATTTCGCTATAGTATGGCGTTTTTGGCTTTGGCATGTAGGCTGGCCATTGGATTGGTGAATACACTTTATCACCCGGTATATTTACTGAATCAGGATGGTGTAACCGATAGCTTTCACATTGAGTACTTACACAATTTTTACCCCATATATCAAGCACCTCTTTAACTGCTCGCTCAGACTCTGGATATGCACCCTTGTCGTCTGTTTTGGCAATCCAATCGAGTAAAATTTGGCGATGACGTAAGAGCTCTTTTTTATACTTAGGCAATGCAGCTAAATTTTTAATTTGGTCAGGGTCTGATTGCAGATCATATAACTCTTCTACCGGCTTTGTCGGAGAATAGTATGCTGCTTGCACTGGGGTTAGCTTACCTTCTTCATATAAAGCACGAGCCTCTATAGAGTATTGTTTTTTATCGCGGTATTGCGGTTGAGCACTCGAAAGTTCTGGATGATATTGGCGTATGTAACGGTATTTTTCAGTTCGTACGCTTCTCGCTCTGTCAAATGTATAATCCATTCGATCTTTGGCTGAAATAACGTAATCTCGACCTGAAAACTCTTCAGAAAAAACATTCTTACCGTCATAATAAGAAGGGATATCAATACCGGCTAAAGCAAGGCTGGTTGCTGGTATATCTAAACCGCTGATCAAATCATTTCTTACAGCACCTTTACTTTTTAATAGCTCTTTACCTGCAGGCCAACTGATAATTAAAGGTACTTTTACGCCATCCTCATAAAGCTCCTGTTTGTGGCGAAGTAATAGCATGCCATGATCTGAAAACCAAAAAATTGCAGTGTTTTCTAATATATTATTGTCATCTAACTCTTTTAAAATTTGACCTAATTCGATATCAGATAAAACTTGAGTTTTATAATGCTTTGCCCATTCAGCGCGTGTTGCTGGGGTATCTGCATAATAAGGTGGAAGCGTCATTTTATCTGGGTCGACTTGAGGAACATCTTTACCCTTAAAGTTATGATGCTTTCCGCCTTGTAGCTGTATCTGACCAAAAAAAGGTTTATTTTTAAGGCTTTTAGCCCAATCAAATTTAGTGCCGTCATGTGCACCTTGAAAACCCGCTTTTCCTTCGTGAGCATTATAAAGTTTGCTACGATCATATTTAAAATTGTAATCATCTTTACCAATATTAAATGTCTGGTATCCAGCATCAACAAACAGCTCTGGAACCGTTTTATATCCTTTTGGTAAAAAAGTGGCATTGTAACTGGCACGACTAGAACGATGATTCTGAAGGCCCAAGGTTGTTTGATATTGCCCTGTAATTAATGCTGAACGTGTTGCAGAACAGACTGGAGCGGGCTGGTGTGTATTTGTAAAACGAACGCCTTGATCTGCAAATTTTTTAATATTTGGTGTTGATACAGTGTAATCCCCCCAAGCATTATTCCACGGATTTTGATCCTCCATATAAATCCACAAAATGTTTGTCGGTTTTTTTTGATTAACTGCTAATTTAGTTTTATCTATATTTTTAATACTTTTTGAGGTGTCCACCTCTACATTAGCGTGTGCGCTAACTGTAATTAGCATTGTTATTGGTAAAAAAATTCTAAGTAACATAAAAGGCCTTTTATAAAAAACGATACAAACAATTAAATGTATCGATAAGTTGAAATACAGAACCATTTGTTATTTTCATCCAAGAAAAGCACTCCTCTGCTAACTACTCTAAAGTAATGCTTTTCCCTTCCACTATTAATCAGCCAATCGCAGCTAGGCAAATATTGGCTACCACTGCAACACGGGCTATCTGCTTACTGGCTAACTAATACAACTGAACTTGAAATTAATTTTTCTGCACTAGCAGTCACTTTTATTTCCCCAGCCATGCCTTTATTACTTTTAACTATTAACATAGCTTTACCGTAAAAGGCATGGCGATAATCAGCTTGAAATGGAGCTGTTGTTGCAGAATCACCATTTCCAACCGCAATAATTTCACCAGCACCTTCTACTTTAAAATTGATTTTATTATCGGCATCAGGGACTAAATTACCGTCAGTGTCTGTAATCTCCACGGTGATATAAGATAGATCATAACCATCTGCGCTCAGCACTTTTCTATCAGGGGATAGCGCTATTTGAGCTGCTTTATTAGCAGTTTTAATGGTTTTAGCAGAAACCACTTTATTGTTTGTATATGCCACAACTTTAATCTCACCAGGTTGATACTCAACGTCCCAACGCAGCCGATAAGGAGAATCAAAGTATTTAACCGACTTGTCGTAACGTAGGCTGACTGGTAAGCGTACTTTATCTTCACCTTTTCGTTTTCTTCCTTGAGATTGACCATTTACAAATAACTCAACCTCTTCAGCATTTGTATATGCAAAAACGGGGATTGTTTCACCAACTTTTTCGGACCAATTCCAATGTGGTAATACGTGTACCATTGGTTTGTCTGTCCACTGGCTTTGGTAAAGGTAGAATCTATCTTTTTTAAATCCAACTAAATCAACAGCCCCAAATGATGAACTTCGTGCTGGCCAATCTTGATTCCAATAAAACTTATTTCCATGATCACGCCCACCGTAAGGCGTAGGCTCGCCAATATAGTCAAAACCTGTCCATATATACTCGCCCATAACACTTGGATTATTTTTTAAATTTTCGAATTCTAGATCAGGGATATAAGCCCAAGGAGGGGTGATCACATCAAAACTTGTGACATATTTAGACTCATGCTTATTATATTTCTCAATCGGGAAATGATACACACCACGTGTACTTACAACAGATGATGTCTCAGTTCCAACAATTATCCAATCGGGGTGTGCCTGCTTAATTTCTTGATATTTATAAGCCTTATAATTTAGACCCACAATATCCATTTCTTGTGCCATGCCTTTATCTATAAAGTCAGGGTACATGCTCAAGCCATTGGTTACTAAGCGAGTAGGGTCTTCGTCATGTGCAATACGCTGTAAATTTTTAGCAACTTTCCAACCGTCATCTTTACGCTGTTCCATAACCTCATTACCAATACTCCACATAATTACTGAAGGGTTATTACGGTATTGTTTGATCATGTCTCGTAAATCACGGTCATGCCACTGTTCAAAATCCTTATTGTATCCATTTACTACAGCAGGTTTTTCAATTTCCCACATATCGAAAGCTTCAACTTGCAATAAAACACCCATTTTATCAGCTAATTCAACTAGTTCTGGTGATGGAGGGTTATGAGAAGTTCTAACAGAGTTAGCACCCATTTCTTTCATTATTTCTAGCTTTCTTTCGATAGCACGCGTATTAACAATAGCACCTAGCGGCCCATTGTCGTGGTGTAAACAAACCCCCTGAATTTGAACCCTTCGGTCATTGAGCCAAAAGCCATCATCTGCTTTAAACTCAATTTTTCGAACACCTAACGGTACAGAATTAACATCAACAGCGTTACCACCTTTTACAACGGTAGTAACTACCGTATATCTATATGGATCTTCAGTGTCCCATAACCTAGGTTGACTAATTTTAAGTTGCTGTTGGATTTTGTGTTCACTATTTGCGGGTAATATAGTGTTTTGAGCCACTTCATCTACCACAACACCCTCAGCTGATTTTATACTTGTTTTTATAACAACGGGTTGAGACGATTTTTCGGTATTAATAACCGTGGTTTTGTAATCGACAATTGCTTTATCTTTTGTAATTGTTGGAGTTGAAACAAATGTTTCCCACTGTTTGATATGCACTTTGTCGTTAATCTCAAGCCAGGTATTACGATAAATACCAGCCCCAGAGTACCAACGAGCTGAATAGTTTTCAGGTGATAACTTTACTGAAATCACATTTTCATCGCCTGGGCTGTTCAGATAAGGCGTGATATCAAATTCAAAAGCAATATACCCAAATGGCCGACTAATAACTTTATTTCCATTAACAAAAACCTCAGTGTTCGACATTGCGCCATCAAAGGTAATAGAAACTGATTTGCCAAGGGTCGATTTTGGTAAAGTAAAATGCTTTCTGTACCAAGCTGTTCCAAATACAGGCAGACCACCATTTCTGGCGCTATACGCCTTATCAAATGGTCCCTCAATAGCCCAATCGTGCGGTAAGTCTAACTTTCTCCATCTTGAATCTTCAAATTCACTCTTAGCCGCATCAATATGATCACCTTTAGAGAATAACCATCCACTATTAAAGCTTACTCTATCATCATTGGCCCAAGAGCTTGCACTGATAATACTCAGTAGCATAATTAATACTCTCAACGGCCTAAATTTATTTATTTTAAAGTTCAAAATATCATTCCTACATCGACTCAAAGGGATAACGTTATCCCTAAAAGTTAATCTTAATAGTGATGAATGTCAACATTACATTAACCAATTAAAAACCTATAAATTATAAGCTATTGATTTGTATTACTTAGAATCTAAATAGAGAATAAATATTTACAAAACATTACATTGGTGAATACACACGATAGAGGGGTATCGAAACCCCCTCAATAGGAAGGTAAATAAACTGGGTAGAGAATAATTAATTTAAAATTAGTTTAAGAGCGCTAAATATTAATTTCTTTAACTGATTGACGTTCAACCAATGTAGGCATGAACAAATGTGTTCTTTGAACAATGTTTTCTTTTTCTAATGTCATTTGTAACGATAGACTTGTCGCGTATTCAGACATCTCAATAATAGGATAGCGAATAGTAGTCAGGGCAGGACGGCATTTGTGTGCTATATCAAGATCATCAAACCCGATAACAGACACATCCTCAGGCACTCTTTTACCAAAATTAAATAAAGCGTTCATAAGACAAACGGCCATTTCATCGTTATATGCAACTATAGCAGTAAACTTTGCTTCTCTCTTATACAGCTCTTTAACGGCATAGATACAATACTCTTCGATGTTTGTAAAAATCTCTTTAGCTGAATCGCGTTCAATAATATTACTTTGAGGTATTGGGATACCTTTTGATTGAAAAAACTGGCTGACACCTTGAATTCGTTCTTCTTGATCATCGTTTAGCCTTAAGCTAACTATAGCGATATCTCTGTGGCCTTTACTATATAGATAATCTGCAGTCATACGGCCCCCAGATACATTGTCAAGCCAAACACATCTAGACGCTAATTCAGGTATAAATCGGTTTATAAATACCAACCCAGGGATTTTTTCTGCTAGCTCTTTCAAAGATTCAACGGAGCCGGATTTACTATGTAAAATAACATTTTCACAACCATGCTCTCGAAATGAGTTGATAGCATCAATTTCGTGCTCAGGATCGTTATGCGAATTTCGCATCATCACTTGAAATGACTTTTTCCTAGCAGCTTTTTCAGCCCCGAAAGCTATAGAACCAAAAAACGGCTTGTGAAGTGCTGGAGTTACAATACCAACTAATTCAGACCTCCTACTGACTAATGCTCTAGCGTTAGTATTAGGTCTATACCCCATTTCATCGATTACTTTTTGTACTTTAGCTCTGCATTTCTTACCTACCTTCCCCTCCCCACGCACTACTCGAGAAACAGTTGAAGGTGAAACATCAGCTACGCGCGCAACATCCTTTATTGTTACCATTTAGTTCAAATTCTCCGAGAATAGTTAAGGTAAATAAATTATGCTAACGTTATCCCATAATTTATCCCTTTTCAAATAAAAAATTAATATACCACCTGTCATAAATTAAAAGTACAAGCTGGTGAAGTATTAGAGAGATACTATGTTTCAATCAAAAAATGAAGATGCGCTACTTAAACATAAAATATTGTTAGGGATTGGTTTTTTAGGCATTTTCTTTTCTCATCAAGGTATTGGAATCTTAGCCATACCATATTATCAAATGACATTAGGTGTAGATCCTTTTTTCTTAGCTCTGGCGATAAAAGCTCCTGTACTAGTAGCTAGTTTTATTTCCCCATTAGTTGGTTATTGGTCAGATAAATTACAAACGCCTTACGGTAGAAGAAGACCTTTTTTATTCGTATTTCCTTGGTTATCTTGTATCGCATTTGGTTTAATTTGGATGGTGCCTGTGCAATGGAGTGAACCATTACAACTATATTATTTTTCATTGATGGCTCTTTTGTTTTATGTATTTAATACATTTTGGACTTTACCAATGAAATGCTTAGCGTATGAGGCTTCTGACAGCTACCACGAACGGACTAAGGTGATGGCTTTTGTAACTTATTTTTTGAAATTAGGCGGGATTACATACCATTGGATTTTTCCTTTAGCAAAACTTAGTATCTTTGGAGGAGTAATTTTAGGCATGCAATATGTTGGCTGGGGTGTTGCCATAATTTGCTTAGGTTGCTTTGGAATGCTCCCAGCCCTCTTCCTTAAAGAGCGTGATTATAAAAAAACAGAAATAAATAAAAAGCTACCTTTATTGTCAAGTATGAAAGCAATTATTAAAAATAAAAATATGAAAATATTACTTATTTTGATTGCAGTGCAGTTGACAGTTGGTAGCTTTGCCGCAAGTATGGATTATTATGTATTAGTATATTATATGAACGATGGTAACGTTTTAGCAGGCGCGACCTCAAAAGGAATACTGTCTAGTTCATATGCAATTGCAGGTCTAGTCGCAATATATATATTGACTAAACTTTCAACACATATTGGAAAAGTAAATACCATAAAATGGTCTTACAGAATTACAATTATTGGTGGAATCGCCAAGTGGTTTATCTATCAACCTGGTAATGATTGGTGGCTAATTTTAGATGCCATATTATGTTGCTCAATTTGGCCTTGTATCGGTGTAATTATTTCTTCTATGATTGCTGATCAGATGGATGTAGATGAGCTTGAAAATAACGCCCGCAGAGAGGGGCTATTCGCTTCTTTACAGTATTGGATCATCGCAATTGCAAGCACAATAGCTACAATTGGTTCTGGGCTAGCTCTCAATTTAATCGGCTTCGAAGCATTATTAGGAGTAAACCAGTCAACTACCTCAATTTTATTTATGAGAGTTATTTTGGTTGTTGGTACAGTAGGCTCAGCAATCGTAGGTTATTTTTTTATTAAAAAATATAATCTAGATGAAGAAAAATTTGAAAAAATAAAGCAACAACTAAAAGATAAGCGTGAATCGATAATTTAAAAAACTAGAACATTTACACTAAAAAATTTGTATCTGTGATGCTAACTTACACTAGCTCATATCAATTTTTACGAATAGGTTTAAATACTATCTGACAGACCGCAATGAGCTATGGTTTCAACTGGTGAATACAACGCTACCCTTATTACTAGTTAAAGGAGCGTTTACATGAAACAGAGAAAGCGTATTTATTATAATCCAGAACAAAGAAGGTTAATTTGGGATCGATATCAGCGTGGTGATAGTGCGCATGATATAGCAAGATTATTTGATTGATACCATTCATCTATAATTAGGTATTATCCATAAAACAGGTGGTGTTCGGCCGTTTGAACCCAAACGCTCACCAGCAACACTAACTCTTGCAGAACGAGAAGACATTTCACGAGGGTTAGCAGCAAGTAAGTCACTTCGAGAAATAACGAGATATTTTAATCGCTCCCCTTCAACTATTTGCCGTGAAGTAAACCGCCACGGAGGGATTAAAAAATATCGAGCGAGTAAAGCTGACAAAGTTTCTTGGGAAAATGCCAAACGCCCTAAGCCTTGTAAGCTGTATGGTAACAAAGCATTATATTTAATCATTGCTCAAAAGATAGAATCTGCATGGTCGCCTCAGCAAATTTGCTGGTTGGCTTAGGCGAAGATATCCCAATAATGAGGATTTAAATGTGTCGCACGAAACAATATATAAGACCCTATATATACAAACCCACGGTGCTTTAAAAAAGAGCTACAAAAGTATTTACGAACGCAGCGGGTAGTCAGGGGATCAAAGCACGCCACTCTTAAAGGTAAAGGGTTAGGAAAGATAGTCGACGCTGTACCAATTAGTGAAAGGCCGTCAAATTTTGAAGACAGAGCTGTTCCAGGCCGCTGGGAGTGGACTTGTTCCAAAGCTCAGGAAACAGCTTCATCGCGACTCTAGTTGAACGACACTCTAGGTATGTAATATTAGCGAAAGTATCTAGTAATAAAAAAAACAGTAATTGAAACGTTGATAAAACACGCCGAAACGTTGCCCACAGAGCTTTATAAATCATTAGCTTGGGATCGAGGGGGTGAGCTTACTAATCATAATTACTTTACTCTAGCTACAGATATTCAAGTTTATTTCTGCGATCCACAATCACCTTGGCAACGAGGTACCAATGAAAATACAAATAGGCTATTAAGGCAATACTTTCCAAAAGGAACTCACTTAAATGAGCATTCTCAGATAAGATTAAACTGTAGTGGTACAGTTAATATGCCCACCCATTTAGTTAAATGTAAACTTTTGTAAATTATTGAAAAATTTATTCACAAATATTGTACTCTCTGATTTGTAAGCGCTCTTTTTATATAGGCTGTTGTTAGTTTTAAACCATGAATCGGTGCCTTGAACGTCTATTGTGAAGGGCAAGTGAACCACATTGAGGTGTCATTATGAGCAACCATTTAATAGCATTATTGGGGTCGGCAGCTCTGCTTACACTCAGTATTTCAGTACACAGCCAAGAAGAAACATCGAAGGCTTTGTATAGCATTGATACGGGCTACACCATTAGTAAAGTGCGTACAGCAACGTCTGCAACCGATGATTTCATTTTGGCGTCCGGTTATGACGGAAACCTTCTCGGGGTTAGCTTTGGCGGACAAGTCCTGTGGAATAACCCACTGTCGGGCTACATGAACCATGATATTTGGGCTGCGGATATTACTCAGGATGGGGTTGATGAGGTTTTAGCCGCCAATGCTGATGGCCATGTTTACTGCCTCTCTAGCAAAGGTGAGCTGTTATGGTCATTTAAGCCTAACGATGTTCCCATGTATTCGGTAACCGTGGTGCATAAAGATGGTAAACCCTATGTGGTGGCAGGGAGTTACGACAAAAGTGTCTATTACCTTGATCATAAAGGTAAGCTAGTTAAAGAGCTGAAGTCTTCTAATTATTCTGAAATTAGAGCGTGGAATAAAAAGTCGGCCGATCATGAACCCGGCACCCGCTTTGCCCCCAATAATCGACATATTGCTAATATTCTAAGGCCAATCCCTCAGGAGAATGGTGATGATATTTTAGCCATGCACGCCACGATTAACTCAATGCAATCACCAGGTACTCTCTTTCTATTTGCGCCTTTACAACAAAAACCACTTAAAACGGTAGAACTGAAGAAATCAAAAACAGCAATGGGCGACATGCGTGTTGTAGATGCAAACGGTGATGGTCACCAAGACCTTATCTTTGGTAGTAGCAAGATGAAGGGGCAAAACTACTCCATTTATGATGGTAAAACGGGGGAATTATCTACCGTTCCTTTGGGAAAAGTAGATAAAATTTTTGACGAATTTGGTTATCGAGTGACTCAAACTGAGGTGATTTCGAACGAAGGTAAGTTAAGCCTTTTCGTTTTATATGGCAACAGTGCTGCAATTATTCCAGTTGGCGCTAAAAAGCCGAAAGGCGAAATCATCACAAGTAAATATGCTTTCAATGACCTATGGAAAGATCCAAAAACCGGAAAGATCATTCTCGCCAGTGCTCAAAGCGGTGGCAGTGCTATTCATGTGGTGGATACCACTCAGTCTGGCTGGACGGAAAAATTTGTACTATTAGATCCTCCTGGAAAAGTTTCTGAGATGCTGGCGAATACCGCTAAAACCAAAGCTGACCTGACCCAGTTTAAAGCCCGAAAAGAGGAGCGAGATCCGCGTCCTGTCTACCTCATGTCTGACTCAAGTAAAACCTCTCCGAAGGTGATTGAATACATCCACAAGAACTACACCAGTCCAGTTTTCTTGGACTACGGCTCACTAGGCACTGAAAAGTGGGATCGGTCAGTTATTGAGAATGAGTTTTACCGCAATAAGCGCGACAAACGACAAAAATACAACTTATCCCAAGAACAGATCTTAAAGAAAGCTGAAAAACTCTACAAAGGCAATAAGGGAGCGGCTTTTTGGGGCGGGCACGGTAATGATCCTTACTACCGTAGTTTAGATACCCATATCAAAACGCTGAAAGTGGCGGATGGTAGAAAAACGGTAATGATCTTCCCTGAGGTTGCGCATTATGAACGCAATTTGGTGGCAACGATTGATGCGTTTATTTACCCGCTAGCAGAGGTTGCTCAAAAGAGTAATGCTAATGTCTTTTTAAGAAATAAGCACACTTTCTGGCAATCACACATCTATAAAGAAGGCTGGTCACGTCTATTGTCTGGAGAGTTTGCTGATGTGTTTGTTCCTGCAATGGAAGAGACAACAGATAAGTCGATGGACTTAAGTATTGCTGCTCGAAGTGGTCTTTGGGCCAGTGGTGTTGTGAATCAATGGGGAACAAGATTCTCGCGTGATAACACCAGTTTTGATCGCCTTAGACAGCATTCGCACCAGATGGTGCCAAATCACGCCTTGCGTCAATTTGTTTACCACATCTCTAATGGTTCAACCTATGTGAATAACTTCATTGTGGATCAGGATTATATTAAGTTGATGTGGGACTTGGTGGGTCAAGGCGTGCTCTATGTACCACAACCAAATGAAATCTTAAGTTACTCGCCTGTTCATTTGAGCATGGTTAACCCTGATGACCATTATGTGGATGAAGGCAATAATGTTAAATGGTTGAATATGTTTGATTCCAAGGTCGAAGCTGAAAACCCTATGGTCTTCAGTCGTCTTAATGGTAGCTGGCCTGGATCGCCTGTGACGGAGTGGGACTTCTCTCGCTATGCCGCTGGAGTGAACGATCGTCACTTGAACTTTTTACCAGAATATCCAAATGGTTTAGTCTTGATCACTCCTCCACAGGAAGGGCCATTGGCAGATAAAACTGCGCCGCGTGGCGCATTAAAAGATCGTTTGCATCCAATCTATAAAGATATTTTAGAGGAGTTTTACACCAACGGTCGTGACTACCTCTCTGCTGATGGCAAAACTAAATACCGTGCTGATGAGTATTATCAGCTGGTTAAAAAGTCGATTGAAGAGAAGTCAAAGCTTCTGCCTGTGACCGTATCTGGAGACGTGGCTTGGGTCGTGGCGCAAACATCGCCTAAAAACCTTAGGCTGACTCTAATTGATGGCGGCTATATTAATCCAAAATCAGGTACAGCCAGTGTCACCTTTAACACCATCAATCCAGTGTCTGTGAGAGACATCCTTGATGGAAGTGAATACAAAGTAAAAAGTGGTAAAACGACCATTCAGGTGCCTACAGGACTGTTCCGGTTTATTGATATTGAACTTGCCAAACCTCTCTAATTTTAACTATAAAACCTTAAACGGCCACTCTGTTTCTCAATTGAAAATGCAGAGTGGCGGCTAAAATTTCTTGAGCGTCTGTATGGAGTTGACAACCTGTCCTGCTCTTTGAACGATTGATAGAAGTAAAGGTTAGCTCTATCCGTCGGTTTGATGGTAAGCGTCTAGCAAAGTGCACCTGCCAGTCACTCGTCAAACCGATTAAGCTATTTCTCAATTTCAATTAGGAGATAGCCATGAGAAAAACACGTAGCCTTGAGCAGTGGCGTAACATTATCGAAGAACAACAAGCCAGCGATTTAACTATTACTGAGTTTTGCCAGCAACATGCCTTATCTAAAACAAGCTTTTATGCGGCACGAAGTAAGCTTAATACTGAATCCGGTAGTTTTGTTCAAGCAAAAGTCACTAAACACGTCCCTCCCACTGAACAGCAACAGCCGATCACGCTTGCTATCGGCAACGTAAATTTAGCTTACTACCCACAATGTCTGTCGCTTATTTGAGTCAATTATTACGTGAGCTTGCCTTATGAAAATGTTTGTTGAACCCGCGCGTATTTACTTGCATCGTGACGCCGTGGATTTTCGAAAGTCCATTGATGGTCTGGTCGCACTCGTTGAAAGCGAGCTTGAACGTGATGCTTACACTGGCGCATTATTTTTGCTCTGCAATAAAGCGAAAGATAAACTCAAGCTGGTTTACTGGGATAAAACGGGGTTTGCCTTGTGGTACAAGCGCTTAGAAAAACAAAAGTTCAAATGGCCAAGCAAAGTCAGTTTGCAAGAATTTGAACTCAGTCTCGGGCAACTGGATTGGTTGTTGTCGGGATATGATGTGCTTGGTCATGAAGAGTTGCAGTATCAATCGATGATCTAATCGATAATATTGACAGTAAATGATCGTTGCCACACCGTCTGCTTTATCTTTGCGTCAAGCAAGAAAACAACGCCAAATTCTGTTAAATTGCGAACATGAAAATTGATGCACACTCACTTCCTGACGACCCAGAACAACTCAAGCGCATGCTGCTTGAGTTGCAACAAATCGTTGCTAAAAAAGATAAAAAGTTAGCTGAAAAAGATGCGCAAGTTCATGAATTGCTGCAAGCTTATAATGCAAAGCTTGCCAAAGAGTACGCGAAGAAATCTGAAAGATGCCGGGTGCTGGAGAGCGCTTCAATGAAGCAGAAGACATTCTTGATGAACATGATAAAGCGCTATTGGCCACATCGCCCTTAGTAAAGAAAGAAAAAGCCAAACCGAAACGCCGGCCACTGCCAGCACAGTTACCACGAGTCGAGGTGGTTGTTGACCTTGATGAGGATGAAAAAGTGTGTGATTGCTGTCAAAGCCCACTTCACAAAATGGGTGAAAGCAGCAGGGAAACACTCGAATTTGTGCCAGCGCATATCAACGTTATCAAAACTATTCGCCCTAAATATACGTGCCGCCATTGTGAGCGAGAAGGGATTGAAAGTGTGGTAAAAACCGCACCGATGCCCGCAACAGCCATTCCAAAAAGTATCGCCACCCCCAGTTTACTGAGCCAAATAATCATGTGTAAATACCAGTTTGGCTTGCCGCTTTATCGCCAAGAAACGTTATTTTCTGATATCGGTATTGAGTTGAGCAGGCAAACCATGTCGAGCTGGATGTTACGCTGTGCTGAATTGTTGTCACCGCTCTATCAGCGCTTAAAAGAAATCTTATTATCTCAAGCGGTTATTCATGGCGATGAAACCTCGTTAAACGTTATTAACGCAGAGAAAGCGACCAGCTATATGTGGCTGTATTGTTGTGGCGATGATAAGCCGGGTAAAGGCACTAATATTGTCTTGTTTGATTATCATAATAGTCGCGCGGCCCACTGTGTAGTTAATTTTCTTGACGGTTATCAAGGTTACATGCACGTTGACGGCTACAAAGCATACGAGCAAACGAAGGCAACACTGGTTGCGTGCTTAGCCCATATACGCCGTAAGTTCATCGAGGCCAAAGGTAATAATAAAAAAACCGTTAAAGCGGATGTAGCACTTAACCTTATTCGCAAACTCTATGGTATTGAGCAAGCCATCAAAGGTAAGTCGGTCAGTGAAAAATTCACCGTTAGGCAGCAAAAAACCAAACCAATCGTTGATGAATTGTATCAATGGTTACTCAAACACAAAGATAAAATCCCTCCCCAAATGGCGCTAGGTAAAGCAATTACCTATGCGATAAATCAGTTCGAGAAATTCAGGCGTTACCTCGATGATGGCAGGCTCAGTATTGATAATAACCGAGCAGAGCGAGCCATAAAACCATTCGTAATAGGGCGAAAGAACTGGCTGTTCTCAAATACCAGTAATGGCGCGCATGCCAGCGCCATACTCTATAGTCTTGTTGAAACCGCAAAGGCAAATGATCTTGTAGTGCATGACTATATATCTACTTGCTTACAACATATTGCTGAGCAGCCTGAAAACCTAGCGCGACTGTTACCTTGGAACATTAAGAAAAGCTAGGTGACGTTAGCTATACGCTTACGATACTTAGGGTGGCCTGTGGACTTTAAGGTTAATCCCTTAAACCCTAACTCAGCTAGATTTAGTTCCTCAATAAAAACATCAATCACTCTAACCGTATTATCTTCATTGACGTAATCTTCCAACGATTCTGGAACTAACGTTGATTAATCACGACTTTCACCGCTTATGAACTTTGACATATTGCCTCAGCCCTCGATTGAACCAATAGTCCTATTATATAAATATCAGTATATTAAGTGAACTAAATGTATAGATTAATAGATCATAAGCAGCACATACTTAAACCAAAAGGTGATCAGAGTTTTCACACAGTCAGGGCACTCTCCAGTCACTCGACAACATAAAATGTTTATAATTAGTAAGTTATTTTACAGTGTCGGATAGCGATTCGCTTATCCGACCCACATTGGCATTCATACGACTTTGAGAACTGATTTATTCTTATTGTTCAAGCCTGTCAGGTTTAAGTTACGACTTATACATCACTTTATGTATTCAGTAATTTATGAGCCACTCTCACGAGTAAATTTACTCTCCATAGTCATATTGATATGGGGAAATAGTGTTTCTTAAACGGCTAGCCCTACACCATTTACAGGTCTACTCATATATATACTTTCTTTTAGACCCGTTTTTTCAAAGTAATTACTTTCAATGGTAGCTGTAACTTCATCAACAGCATCATCGCAAACAAGCGCAACTATACAGCCACCAAACCCTCCTCCTGTCATTCTAACCCCACCCCTACCATCTATTTTATTCTTCACCAGCTCAACTAAAAAATCTATCTCGGGGATTGTAATTTCAAATAATGTTTTCATCGATTCATGGCTATCGGCCATTAAAGCACTAATGGAGTTAATATCGTTTCTATTAAGCGCATTCATAGCATCTAAGGTACGTTGATTTTCATAAACAATATGTTCCGCGCGTTTAGCTACTGTAGGGTCTAACTCATGTTTTTTTTCTTCAAACGTGTTTATTGATACATCTCGTAAATGAGTTACCCCGAAAAATTCAGCTGCAGATTCGCACTCTTGGCGCCGAAGATTATACTCGCTATCTAATAATCCTCTTTTTACATTTGAATTGACCATTAATATAGACATTCCATCAGGCACACTGACTTGCGTTAATTCTAAAGTGCGGCAATCAATTCCAAGTGCCTTGCCCTCTATACCGTTTGCTGAGATAAGTTGGTCCATAATGCCACAAGCACACCCTACAAAATTATTTTCCGCTGCTTGGCAAATCATTGCGATTTGTTTACGGGTTAAATTTAAATTACACAATTTATTGAATGCAGCTGCAATCCCAACCTCTAATGCTGCAGATGAACTCAATCCTGCGCCTTGCGGAATATTTCCCTTAATTGCCAAATTGCAGCCTTGTAACTTATAACCACTTTTCTTGAGTTCATCAACAACCCCTCTAACATAATTGACCCACACTTTGCTTTTTACAAACTCAATCGGCGCGTTTATCAAAAACTCGTCATGATCGTTATTATAATCTAAAGCTGTTACTCTAATTTTATCGTCTGTTCGGGCCGAAACAGCAATCAAAGTACTGTAATTTATAGCGCAAGGCAGTACGAACCCATCGTTATAATCAGTATGTTCCCCTATTAAATTAACGCGCCCAGGTGCATTAATTACGAATTGTGATTTTGTGGAATACGCATTTTCAAAGCCTAAATTAACGTCTACAAGTTGATTCATTCCGTTATCCCGTTTTAATTATAATTTAAGAAGTTATCGTTCAATTTTTCTAAATTTTTTTTGTATTAATCCCTTCAACTTACATAATAGATTTTTGCTTTTGTCCTAATTAATATGCTTAATATAAGTCCCCTGTAGACCTATGGAGATTTAATCTAAGCTCGCTTCTATTGCAGTTGATTAAAGTAGTTGTAAGCACTTCTATTTTTAAGCTTTTGAGCAAAGCTCATTCCTAAGGTTTTAAGCTGCTGCGCATTATTATAAGCACCGATTTTAAGTT
>NZ_JBBMQZ010000026.1:0-64064 GCF_038900275.1 Pseudoalteromonas sp. AS71
TTAAATCCAGAGAAAAAAGAAGCAATGCGGGCGGCATAAAATTTAATTTGATGCGACAACTAACTTGAAAAACTCCGCTAATAAGCGTTTGAATTATTGTAGGTGAGGTTTTATACCTCGCATGGTGTTTTTATAAAGCCAAAGCGCGATGTAAAATCGCGCCTACAATTTAAAAGCTTCGCTTTTCGCGCGAGCAAGCTTTGCGCCTACAGGTGTTTAGGCGGGCTTTGTAGCGTTGATTGGGAGTTATGAGCCGTTACTAAAGAGCAAAGCGCGATGTAAAATCGCACCTACGGTTTTTTAATTATTGTAGGTGAGGTTTTATACCTCGCATGGTGTATTTATAAAGCCAAAGCGCGAGGTAAACTCCCGCCTACAATTTAAAATACTATCCCAACCGCGTTACTTTTACTTTTATTTTACCTGCATTAGCGCCATAAAAGCGGCTTAGGTCGTTTGCGAATGGGCAAAACTCGCCTGATTTATCCATTTTAATGTCGGCGCCGTTAGCTATTTCAAAAAGGTGGTCGTCGTTTTTATTTATAGCACCAATGAGTGAAAACCATTGTGCGCGAGGAAATCGTCTAAATGGTTCAAGCACGGCCATGGGGATTTCTTTTACGCCAAGTTGAACGTTATCGCGGTTCCAGCCTAATGGCGTGCACTTTATGCCATCGTCAAACCAGTATTGATTTGGGTATGGGGTAAAGCGGTACGTAGCGCCTTGCTCCAGCATGAGGCCGGTTGCGTTGTATTGCTCAGAGGCAAATACCATTACATCTTGGCTTTGGTTAATGCTCAGCACACTCATGTTTTGATTAGCCAGTTCTATATGTTGGCTTAAACCAATAAAGCTAAGTGTGGTGTTGTCGTTGTAGCTAATTTTGTAGTGCAGTTTTTTTAGCGATTCTGGGCGGTAACTGGTTAGCTTATTAATACGTTCGGCTACGCTATAGTGCACTAAGGGCTCAAGGTTGCTGGCTTCGTCATCAATTAATATATAGCACTGCCTATCTACTAATTTAAAAAACGGGTTAAACCAAAAGTAATTTTGTTGATGACTTAATGCGAGCGGGTCGGGCGTTACTGTTACGTCATCTTGTGCTACTAAGTTGCTATCGGGGAGTAGGGTTTCGTAATCTATGTCGTGGCTAGTGAGTAACGATATATTAAGCGGTTGTTCTATTAGCCATTCAAGTGCATAGCGCAAGCTAATATCGGCTAGGCCATCGCGGTAGTAACCGCCGCCAATGTCTGAATGCGCACCTGCAAACCATAGCTCGGTAATATTGTTTTGATGGTTCATTAGTGTGGGTTCAAAGGCGCGGCGTTTTTCGTCAAGGGCTACGCAGTGCAGCGCGTGAGTAATGTTGTTGGCAATGGTGTGGTTTTCAAAAATAACGTGCTCTGCGCCACGTGTGGCTTTACTTACTTTTGATAAGCCAATAGAGGCGACGGTATCAAATACACATACGTAAACATTATCAGCAATTAAAGGCTCTAGGATTTTGGCAAAACGCCTAGCAAGTGCACCGCCTCGGCTAAAACCCGTTAGTAGTATGGTATCGCCTATTAGGTAGTGAGCTTTAAAGTCGCTTAACGCTTGATTTAAAATACTGGCTACGTCGTCACCACGAGGTGCAAGGGTTTGGTTTAAAATGCGTTTAAGGCGACTGCCTTTGGTACCAATACCTTGATAATAAAAACTGAGTTGGTTAGCAAATGGAGTAATTGGGGAGTCTTCTAATTTACCGCCAAGTAGTAAATGCAGTTTTAGAATGTTGGTAATATTAGAGTCTTCTTTAAAATGATCAGAGCTAAATTGCTCTGCATCACGGGGTTCGTTTCCTGTGCCGTCAAAGTTAAAAATTAGCGTTTTACCCGTCATAACCCAATTTCCTTAGTTGTTTTAAATACTCTACACAGACAATGTTAAAAATTAAAGACAATATTCATCAAGTAATGGCTCGCCTGTTATGTAGATCAGTGATTATTAAAAATATAGTGATTTAGCTCTGTGCCCTCAGCGGGTTTTAGTGCAGGGTTAAGTTGTACTAACTGCTGATAAACTTCAGGATAAAATGTTTTTAATCGGGCAACGCGAGAAAAGTGGTTTGGTTCAAATTTTTCTACAAGCTGCAACGCTAAAGGGACCATTGGGCTCAACTCACCTTGGGTGTAGCTTTGTTCTAGCGCTAAGTCGAGTATATCTACGCCAAGTTTACTGGGAACAGTCGGTATTTTATTATCAATTAGAAATTGGACTACTTCGACAGAAGATGATGCAGCTTGTATATAAACGTCGCGTCCACGTATATCGGTAATCGAAAAATCAAAACCAAGTTGTGCAAGTTCTTGCCATTTTTTTAGTGGAAACCAGCTTAGTCTAACCAAATCCTTTGGAGGGACGGGTAGTGTTCGGCTATTCCAAATAGGAACTAAGTCATATGGATTTTCAAGTAACCTAATAAATAGCACGTTTGTTTCTGTTTGGTTTAGTGGAGTTGTTTGGCTGTATTCAAGTGCTTTTTGAAATTCTTTTTTAGCTAAATACTCACGAAATACATTATCGCTTCTATCTGAAGAGGTACGACCGGCAAGAGTGTTCCACCAATAATTAACTAAAACAGGGTCTATATCTTGTAATACGTCTTCAAAGTTGCTGCCATATTCTTTTTCAATTTCGCGAACTTTTGCGTAAGCGTCTCTATCTTGTATGAGCTTTTGGGCTGCAAATAGCTTCTTTGGTAGTTGACTACAATTGCTTGAGTATGAATTTAGTTCTTCTTTTTTAAGTTGTATTTCTTGTAAAAATTGAGATATTTCAGAATCATCGGGCTCACTCACTTGTGGCAATGTGGCGTTGTCTATTTTACCAATAGGGCTAAAGTAAGCATATTGCTCAGGGTTTTCCTGCCCATTAATATAGGCGCCTTGCTGGTAAATAAAATCACTTACAAAAGAAACGCCTTTGCCATTTAGGTCGTCATTAGCATTGCCGCTATGAGCTTTATAGCCCTGCTCTGTGAGGTAGTCCAACATTTGAGTATGCTTTGCATCTAAAGGGGCTGGCGTTAAGTTACCACTTCTAGGCAGGTTTACTATTGCAACATCTAAACCAGTAAATAAGCCAGGCCGATTGGTTGGTGTTACGCCTAGTTGTTGTAGTGCTTTTACAAGCGGTAAATTAAACTGGCTTACGGCAATATCAGCCATGTTATACAAAACAGAATTTTCTTCGTACAACGGCAGAGCATCCAGTGCAGGCACCTGCTTCATAAGTGCAAAAATATATTCATTAGGAATGTTGTTTTTAATTGCAGTAGCTAACTCATTAACTGTAAATTGGTTAGATGAAATTGCCTGCTCAAACTCTTTTGGCGTAAATTTATTTGCATTAAGCACAAACAATGTCGCCGGGGAAATAACTTCACTGCCCTCAAGTTTAATAAACGTTTTAGAGTAAGTGGTAAATGTATCAGTGTTGTTTAATAAAGCATAAAGGGTTTCTTTTTGTACATTTTCATCAAGGGGTACACTCAGAGTAAGTCCTGAAGGGCTATGTTTATTATCTCCAAGCTGTTGAATCATTTCTTTTACTTTATCATTGGTGAAGCCTTTAATTGCCTCAATGCCTTGCCAATTAGCTAATTCGTCTAAAGAGCTAGTAATATTAAGCTGCTGCTTTTGCTCAGCAACTATGGCATCTCTTAAAAAGGCAATATATTGACGCTTATAGATTCCTGATAGGGTTGCATACTTTAAAAGCGTGGGGACCGACGTACCTTTTTTAAGCTCACTCACAAAAAATGAAACAAGCGATTGGTTTAAATTATTTATTTTTATATGTTGTTGCTGTGATTGATCTCTACAAAGGCGAATATCTTTTTTTAGATCTGTGACTATTCTTAGCGGTGTGCCTTCTACGGGCTGCTTTTTATTAACTAAATTAGGCTCAGTGGCATTTGGTGCAGCCACGTTGGTCTGCTCTACAGCGGCTGTGTTAGGCTGGGTTTTAAATAGATATACTGCCAAAGCCGCTATAATTATAAGTCCGAGAAGTCGCTTTTTCATAACCGCCAATCCTTTGATGTTATTAAAATATTCTCACATCGTACTACTTTAGGTACGCAAAGTGCAAAAAGCCTTAAGAGATAATACTTATTAACTCTTGAAGCTTTTTAGTGGTTTGCTGAGCGTACTTAATTTATTAATGCAATTTCATTTTTGGGCGCACTACACGCAGCACTTTTTCGCTTATCCATAATGCAAAGGTTTTTGCGCTGCCGTGTATGGCGCGTTGGTGCATACGGTATAAAGATATATACATAAAGCGGGCAATTTTACCTTCAATAAAAAAGGTATTGCTGGTTAGGTTACCCATTAAGTTACCCACGGTGCTATAGCTTGATAAGTTAACCAGCGAGCCATGGTCGCTGTATTTAAAGCCGCGTAGTGGTTGCTGCTTTAATGTTGCGATAAGATTTTTTTCGACGCACTGCGCCATTTGATGCGCCGATTGTGCGCGTGGCGGTACTTGCTTGCCATCCGCTTGGGTAAATGCGCAGCAATCGCCTAATACAAAAATGCTTTCGTCTACGGTGCTTTGTAAAAACTCGTTTACTTGAATTTGGTTGCTGCGAGTAAGCTCAAAAATACCTAAGTCTTTAATAAAATCAGGTGCTTTTACGCCTGCCGCCCACACCATAATATCGGCATCAATGTGTTCTTCGTCTTTGGTGATAAAACCTTGCGCGGTGCCTTCTTTTACTTGCGTTTGTTCGCGCACGTTTACGCCAAGCTTTAATAGCTCGCGTTTGGCACTTACGGCAATACGCTCTGGTAATGCAGGTAAAATACGCGGGCCGGCTTCTATTAAATGAATATGCAAACGCTTAGACGACATATTTGTTAAGCCATACAGCTTTAATAGCTCAGACACATGATAAAGCTCAGCTGAGAGCTCAACACCCGTAGCACCACCGCCAACAATGGCAATATTAAGTGATTGCTGTTGGTTGTCGTCTTGGTGAAGGCGCGTAAAGCTATCTAGTAATGAGTGCTGAAAGCGCTCTGCTTGTTGGCTTGAATCTAAAAAGTAGCAATGCTCTTTTATACCAGGGGTATTAAAGTCGTTACTTACGCTGCCAATGGCAATAACAAGGTGATCGTAACGAACTGTACGGCCAGGTAAAATAGTGTGGCCTAACTCGTCGTTAAGTGGGGAGAGAGTAATTGTTTTATTGCTTTGGTCTATATTGCAAAAGGTACCAAGTTGAAAACGATAATGATGTTTTGCGGCATGGGCTGAATACACAACGCCATCTAAATCAGGGTCAATAGAGCCTGTCGCTACTTCGTGCAGTAACGGCTTCCATATGTGGGTACGGTTTTTGTCTATTAACAGTATATCTGCTTGTTTCTTTTTTCCTAGCTTATGCCCCAGTTGGGTTGCAAGTTCTAATCCGCCAGCACCACCGCCAATAACGACGATTTTAGGTATTGTAATACTCATAACGTTGCCCTTAAAAATAATATACCCAAGTGATCTGTATTTTTTATTAGATTTTTAAGGTGACTTGGGTATCAATAAATTATTTTGGCAACAAGTAGTTACTACTCATTTTATGGGTGCCTATTTTGCGCCTAAATAAAACCGATGTCAGCAAAAAATGCTGAATAAAGGCATATAAGTTATACTCACTTTCTTATCGTTTAGCTGTGCAGTTAAATTGCTGTAAAACTATAATGTGTTACAGCTTAAGCGGGTGAAGATATGAGGTAGTTAGTAAGTACTTAAATTATTTAAGTACTTACTTGGTAATTAATTAATGATTGTGAGATTGAGTAACATTCCTTTGAGCTTTGCTTGCGCTTCTTCGTTTAACGGCAATAGAGGTTTTCTTGGTTCGCCAACATCAAATCCTTGTAAGGCGTATCCAGATTTTATTGCGGCAGCAAGACCTGATTTAACAATAAATTCTAAAAAGTTATATTGTTGGTAAAATAAAACTCTTGCTTTGTTATTGTCATTAGCTTTTACAGCTTCGTATAGTTGCTTTGGTTTCTTTGCGATTAAACAAGGCGCTGCGGTACACCAGCCTGCAGCTCCTGCTGCAAGCGCATCAAGCGCTAAGTGATTACAGCCATTAAAAAATGGCACTGTGCCGTTAGATAGCTCGTAAATTTTATGCATGCGTTGTATGTCACCAGTACTCTCTTTGATCATAGTTGCATGGGGAATACTCTTAACCATATGCAGCATAAACTCTGGTGACATATCAACCTTACAAGTAGCTGGGTTGTTGTAAATCATAATGGGTAGAGGTGTTTCATCAGATACACGCTTAAAATGTGTGAATATTTCATCTTCATTAAGAGGGTAGTAAGAAAAGGGTGAAAGCATGATTGCATTTGCGCCGATATCATGTGCGTATTTAGCACGCTTTAATGCTTGTTCTGTTGTTAGTTCTGCAATACCTATAATTACAGGCACTCTGCCTGCAATATATTTAATTGTATAGTTTGCGACGTTTTCCCACTCACTTTGACTTAAATAGGCCGCTTCGCCTGCGCTACCTAAAGCTGCAATGGCATCTACTTCAGCTTCTAGCAAAGTATCTAAAATAGTTTTTAACTTACTAAAGTTTATTCCTTGGCCATTATCATGAAATGGTGTTATTGGATAACCTATGATCCCTGATAAATTCATTTTAATACTCCTAAATGCAGTCGTTATGGTGCTTTAAAGCTTGTCGTGCGTAATACGCAAAATTCACTTGGTTACGTTTTTCTGTTGAGACCCAATCATGGGCTTCTTGTGCTAAATTCTCGGGGAGTGGTTTAATTGTTCCGGCAGCCATAGCAAGTAATTGTAGTTTTGCGGCTCGCTCAATTAAAATGGCAAGGTTACACGCCTCTTCAATTGTTTTTCCTACAACTAGTTGGCCATGATGAGCTAGAAATAATGCTCTGTTTTTACCCAAAGCTTTTGAGATGAGTTCACCTTCTTCGTTACCAACAGGGACACCTGGCCAGTGGTCAACAAATGAACAGTCGTTGTATAGTCCACAGGTATCCATTTGAGAAATCACTAATGGCACTTCCAGCATTGAGAGCGCCGCTATGTGCGTTGGATGTGTATGGATTATACAATTTACCTCAGGATGCTCTTTGTATATCCAAGTATGAAAACGATTAGCTGGATTTGCCATTGCATTTAGCTCTAAAGGCTTCAGGTCGTGATCAACTTCTATTAAATTTTCAGCGGTAATTTCGTCAAATCCAAGCCCAAACCTCTGCGTTAAGAATGTTTGGCTTATAGGTAAACGGCTGGTAATTTGACCGGCTAGCCCTGAGTCATGGCCTTTATCGAATAAAATTCTGCATGTTAAAGCCAGTTTTTGCCTATCTGTAAATTGGCTGTCTTCTATAAGGGTATTCATGTTTTTCTTAGCTATTTGCATGAGTGCGTGTTTAGTTGCATTTGCTGTTTTCACCTAATCTCTCCAGTGGTTATGTTTTGACATTAACGTAAAGGTAGCGTTAATCTGGATTAAAAATAAGAACCAGATATGTTATTTATATAGGGCCAGCTGCGAGGGCGTATGTTAAGACCTTGGGATATTAAATTTTCGTTTGAAGGCAATAATGCAAAAACACTTCACTCTAAGTTATTGAACTGTTTAGTAAATGATATAAAAAATGGACGGTTACTACCTGGGAGTATGTTACCTGGCACCCGTACTTTAGCTAAACAGCTAAATATAAACCGAAAAACAGTACAGTATGTGTATGAAGAGTTAGAAGTGCAGGGGTGGTTAAAAAGCAAAGTTAGGCGTGGAACCTTTGTGGCTGAATCTTTACCAGAACAAACTTTGTCAGACGCAGATAATAAATTAGTTAGTAGCACTGTAAAAACAAAAGCCCCCTCTGATTTAACAGAAGAGCTATATATTGAGGCTTTAGTGCAGGCAAGCTGTATAACAACAACTAATGACGGTACCCCTGATGCGCGATTAATTCCATATGAGTTATTAGCCAGAACATATAGGCGCATATGTGTAAATTTAAGCCGACGATCAAAGCTTGGTTATGGAGATCCCAGAGGGGCATTAGAGCTAAGAATGTCAATACAAAAAATGGTTTCAAGTGATCGCTATATAAACTGCTCAGAGCAAGAGATATGCATTGTTAGAGGAAGCCAAATGGGTATTTATTTAGCTTCAAGGGTGCTCGATCCAAAAAATGGCGCCATTATTATGGAAGAGCTGTGCTATGCACCTGCTCAAGCTACTTTTGAAGCAAATGGCTTTAAAGTATTGAAGTGTAAATTAGATAAAGATGGACTTAATATCGATCACTTACAAGAGTTAATTCGTGATAATAAAATTGCGGGCATATATGTTACACCTCATCATCAATACCCAACCACAGTATGTTTACCAATGGAGCGAAGGTTGGCTTTGCTTCGCCTTTCAAAGTGCTACCATTTAACCATAATAGAAGATGACTACGACCACGAGTTTCATTACGAAACTAACCCCATTCCTCCATTAGCGAGTTTACCTAATTCCGAAAATGTTGTTCACATAGGGTCTATGTCAAAAGTGTTTGCTCCTGGGTTAAGGCTTGGCTACATCGTTTGTGGTACCGAGTTTATTCAGCGCGCAGCACAAGAGATAGTACTTATAGATAGGCAAGGAAATACAATCACAGAGCATGTTGTATCTGACTTAATGGAGGCTGGCGAAGTTAAAAGGCATATAAGAAAAGTAAGGCGGGAATATAGGCAAAGAAGAGATCATACCGTAAATGAGTTTTCGCGTATTTTTGGTAGCAAGATATCGTTTGATATACCTACCGGTGGATTGGCTATTTGGGTTGATATATCTAAAATGACGAAAGGAAAAGACTTATCCGATTTTAAGAGTAACGATTCGATTTTGAGTACTTTTTTTAATAACGCTCAGCAAACACCAACTCATATCCGCTTTGGCTTTGGATCGATAGATAAAACGGAAATTACTTATTCGATTCAATCACTTTACGCGACTTTAGTTGATGAAAAATAAGGCACTAAATTTTAATATTACTTTTACATAAAAAGTAATATTGAATATAAGTTATAATCGCTTAAACCTATTCTATTAGCCGCTGTAGTACCGAAAAGGACATTTATGACCACGCCATTAATTCAATCACTTGAGCAGCACTTTGGTTTTAGCCAGTTTAGAACAGGGCAACAACAAACTATAGAGCAGCTTTTAAATGGTCAATCGTCGTTGGCTATATTTCCGACCGGCTCGGGTAAATCGTTGTGCTATCAATTAACTGCGTTGCATTTACCAAATTTAACATTAGTGGTTTCGCCTTTGCTTGCATTGATGAAAGATCAAATTAGTTTTTTAAATAGCAAAGGTATTTATGCTGCCAGCCTTGATTCGAGCCAAGATCAAATGCAAAGCAGCACCGTAATGAATGATGTGCGAAATGGTAAAATTAAAGTATTAATGGTGTCGGTTGAGCGTTTTAAAAACGAGCGTTTTAGAGAGTTTATAAGCCAAGTGGCGCTTTCGATGTTAGTGGTCGACGAAGCGCACTGTATATCTGAATGGGGCCATAACTTTAGACCCGATTACCTTAAATTGCCGCGTTACCGCGAAGAGCTTAATATTCCTTTAGTGTTGTTACTTACTGCAACGGCCACTAAAAAAGTAAAACGCGATATGGCAGAGCGTTTTGCTATTGCGCCTGAGTGCATTGTGCAAACGGGCTTTTACCGCGCTAATTTAGACTTAAGCGTGCTGAGCGTTAAAACCGCCGATAAAAACACCGAGCTTGCTAACATTGTACGCGCGCAAAGTGGCCCTGGTATTGTGTATGTAACGCTACAGCAAAGCGCTGAGCAAGTCGCTAATGTGCTAAGTGCGCAAGGTGTGCATGCTGTTGCTTATCATGCGGGGCTTGAAGATACGCTACGCTGGCAAATTCAAGATGACTTTATGGCGGGTAAAATTAACGTAGTAGTGGCAACCATTGCCTTTGGTATGGGCGTTGATAAATCGGATATTCGCTTTGTTATACATTACGATTTACCTAAATCGATAGAAAATTACAGCCAAGAAATTGGCCGAGCAGGGCGCGATGGTAATCCATCAAACTGTTTCACGCTTGCTAACCTAGACGGCCTAAATACGGTAGAAAATTTTGTATATGGCGACACCCCTGAGCTTAGCGGTATTGAATACGTAATTAACGATATTCGCCAAAGCCACCAGCAATGGGAAATGCAAGAATATAGCTTATCGAGCGAAAGTAATGTTAGGCAACTAGCACTTAAAACCTTACTCGTACAGCTTGAAATGCAAGGCGCTATAACGCCGCAATATGCCTACTACGCCGATTTTAAATACAAATTTTTGGTTGATAAAAACGAGCTACTAAGCCAGTTTGACGAACAGCGCCAAGCATTTTTAACGCAAATATTTAGCCATACAGATTTTAAAAAAATATGGGGTACGCTAAATTTTGATTCCCTTACGCAAGCCGCGCAGGTTGATCGAAAACGCGTAGTGGCTGCTCTTGATTACCTAGCCGAAAAAAACCTAATAACGCTTGAAACCAAACGTATTACTCAAGTATACAAAGTGCATGCAGAGGTTATAAATAACCCAGAACTTGCCCAGCAACTTCACGCCTACTTTACCGGCAAAGAACAAGCCGAAATTAAACGTATTGCTGCATTGGTTCGCTTTTTTGAGCTACAAAGTTGCTTAAGCTATAACTTAGCGCGCTATTTTGACGATCAAAATGCGCCAGCGCAATGCGGGCATTGCAGTGTGTGTAGAGGTCATGCGGTTAAGCTTGAATATTCTATAGAGCCTGCATATGTTGAGGAGCAACTTATTTATCAAAAGGTAGATGAGTTTTTAGCGCATATGGCAGGCAAAGGTAATCATAATGTGGGTATTGAAACCCAATGCCGCTTTTTAGCGGGGATGAGTGTGCCGTTATTTGCGCGTAATAAAGTGCGCCAACTGAGTGGTTTTGCGCTGTGCGAGCAGATGCGTTACAGCGATATAAAAGCAAAACTACTAGCGCGTTAAATTAGTTACTGTATCCTAGTGGCTTATTCAAAAAAGTAAGCCACTATGCCTCATATTGTTATTCCCGTTGAAAATATTTCTACTACCCCAGAGCCAGTTACCTGTGCTAACTGCCAAGCCTGTTGTTGCCAATTAGAAGTGCGCATAGTAACCGACACCGGCGTGCCTTTTAACTATATAGAATACGATAAATGGGGCAGCGAAGTAATGAAACGCGCTGACGACGGTTGGTGCCAAGCACTCGACCGCAATACGCTTATGTGCTCTATTTACGAAAACCGCCCATTAGTATGTCGCGAGTTTGAAATGGCGTCGGGTGAGTGTATTACCGAGCGTGATTTAGCGGGTATATAGTCCGCTATTATTAAAGTACATAAACAACAAAGGGGCTTAAAGCCCCTTTTTAATTACTGTAAAACGCTAAACAATTAAACTTTAAAGTAACTAATATACTTTTTAAGCGTGTTTGAAAGGTCAGCTAATGCAACGGCTTCTTGCGCGTTACTGTTAAGCGACATGCTGGTTTCTTTTGACATACTGGCAATTTCTTCTACGCCGGTACTAATTTGCGCCACGGTGGCTACTTGGTTTGATGTTGATTCAACAATTTCAAGCACGTTACTTAATGAGTCGTTAGCTTGTTGCTGTATTTGATGCAGTAGCTCGTTTGCTTCGTGAGTAAGCGTTAAGCCATTTTCTACTTGCGGTACTGTGGTTTCCATAGCTGTTACCGACGCTTGCGTGTTTTCTTGTACTTGCAAAATCATCTTTTCGATATCGCCTGTTGCATCACCAGTACGCTGGGCAAGTTGCCTTACTTCGTCAGCAACAACAGCAAAACCTCGGCCTGTTTCGCCTGCTCTAGCGGCTTCTATTGCCGCATTTAGTGCAAGTAAGTTTGTTTGATCGGAAATACTGCGGATCACACTTAAAATATCGCCAATGTGTTTTACATGTTCTTGCAACACGTTTACTTGGGTAACTGTAGCTTTTACGGTCACTGAAATTTGTTCAATTTCGGCGGCAACTTTTTGTACTGCAACACTACCTTGCTGTGACAACTGCGCGGTTATTTTTGAGTTATCTTCTGTTTGCCTAACTGAATCGGCTACAGTATGAATACTGCGGCTCATTTCTTCTAGGCTGCTTACTGCTGAGTTTGTATAAGTAACTTGTGCGTCAGCGGCACTAAGTGCTTGCTGCGAGCCAGACGCTACGCTTGCAGAGTGGGTAGAAAGCTCTTCAGATGAGTTAATAATGCTATCTACAATGGTTTTTAATTTAGATTGCATCACCCCTACAGAAGCCATCATGCTATTTGGGCAACACGATTGTACATCGCCTCTTAAGTCGCCTTGGGCAATAAGGGCAATTACTTCGGCGGCTTCTTGTGGCTCGCCGCCTACTGACTTTCTGATTAGTTGGCTAATAACATACGCAACGCTTGTGCCTATTAAAAAGGCAAGTGCGGTAAGCGCAATCATCCATGTTTTAAATGAGCTGGCTACTTCGCGGGTATCGATAGTGGTGGCTTGATTTGCTTGTTCTTGCAGGTTTATAAATTGATTTATAACATTTAGCCACTCGGTAAACGCAGGGCGCGCATCGGTTAATAAAATGCGCTCAGCTTCGTTTCGGTTTCCTGCATTTTTAGCGTTTATTACACCTTGAATAAAAGGCTGAGTGCGCTGCTCTATTTGATTTATTTTATTAATTAAAGCGCGTTCTTCGCTATTCATATTACCTATTAGCTCGGCCATAGAGCGGCTTGAGGTTTGGTAAAATGCGTTTAGCTCTTTTATGCTATTTAACACGGTGCTTAAACTGCTTTGATCGGTAATTAGCACTACATCGCGCACGGCTATTGCCCTGTCGTGTACGCTGCCTCTAAAGTTAATTGCGTAACGTTGCTTTACCGAATTTACGTCGGTCATGTGGGTAATATTATTATTAATGAGGCTAACGCGCGAAATTCCAATAATGGTTAAAATAAGCATCATTGATAAAATTACGCCAAAACCGGTCGTTAAACGCATGTTTATGGTCATGGTTGATCCCAAGTGTGAGTCAATACGCGCAAGAGCAGCTTGTATTATTAGTGATTATTCTAAAATAATAGCAGCATTATGCCTTATTAATTAAAGTTTTATTAGCAATAAGGGGTTGTTTGTTAATTTAGTTTACAAGCGTAACTTTGGTGGGGTTATTTTGCAGGCATATTTACAGGCATAAAAAAGGGGCTAAATGCCCCTTAGTGTTATATAAAAATATTATATAAAAGTAGTTAGTCGTACTTTGCTTCTAGTTCATTAGCTGTATGAAACTTCTCATGGCTTTGTAATTGCTCGTCGTATTTAACGAGGTTTTTAAAGTGCGCTAATTGACCTGAGTTTTTAACAATTTCAACAATAAACGACATCATAAAGTCAGCACCCGTTAGGGTATCGCCCACTAAATAACGTTTACCTTCAAGGCGGTCGTTAAAGTAGCTAATTACTTTAGCTGTTTCGGCGTCGGCATAGCCTTCTAAAAACTGTGTTTTAGCGCCGTCTTTAAGTACAAACATTTTAAGTAAAAGCGGTAAAATTGCTGAGCTTTCTGCAAAGTGCAGCCACTGTTGGTAGTCAACGTATTCAGCGGTATCTACTTTTGGAGCAAATTTACCGTTACCGTATTTAGTAATAAGGTAATCGGTAATAGCGCCTGATTCAGCAATAATTAGGCCGCCGTCTTCAATTACTGGTGACTTACCAAGTTGATGAATATGCTTTAATTCGTCAGGGGCTAAGAAAGTGTCTTTATTGCGCTGGTAAGCGACGATTTCGTAGTCAACATTTAGCTCTTCTAAAAGCCAAATTACACGTTTAGAACGGGATTTATTTAAATGGTGTAGTTTGATCATGTCAGTCCTTTTGTGGCTTGTAAGGGCTTAGCCTTACAAGCCGTTTAAAATTAAAGTGGGTTATTAATTTTAACCACAGTTTTACCAAAGTTTTTACCGCATATCATATCGTTGAACGCGCCTACTGTATTTTCGATGCCTTCTACCATGTGCTCACGGTATTGAATTTTTCCGTCTTTTAGCCATTTTTGCATGTCTTGTGCAAACTCGTCGTAACGGTCGCCGTAATCATCAAAAATGATAAAGCCTTGCATTTTAATACGCTTAGTAAGCAATTGACCCATTAGCATACCTAAACGGTCAGGGCCTTCTGGTAAGCTAGTTGCGTTATATTGCGATACTAAACCACACAGTGGTACGCGCGCTGCGGTATTTAATAGTGGTAGTACGGCGTCGAATACTTTTCCGCCCACATTTTCGTAGTAAACATCTATGCCTTTGTCGCAGGCTTTTTCTAGTTGCTCTTCAAAGTCATCGGCTTTGTGATCAATACACGCATCAAACCCTAGTTTTTCAACGGCATGTGCACACTTTTCACTGCCACCAGCAACACCCACTACTTTACAGCCTTTAATTTTAGCTATTTGACCAACCGTTGCGCCTACAGGGCCTGTTGCAGCTGCAACAACTACGGTTTCGCCTTCTTTAGGCTGGCCAATATCAAGTAAACCCATGTAGGCTGTAAAGCCTGGCATACCCATAATACCTAACGCGTACGAAGGATTTTCAGGCTCTTTACCTAACTGCATTAAGCCTTCGCCATCGGTAATGGCGTAGTCTTGCCAACCTGTGTAGGCAAGTACCCATTCACCGATCCTAAACTTATCGTTTTTAGACTCTTCTACTTGGCACATTGTTGCGCCAACCATTACATCACCAATATTAACAGGATCTGCGTACGACTTAGCATCGCTCATACGACCACGCATGTATGGGTCTAGTGATAAGTAAATAGTGCGTAGTAAAACTTCGCCGTCTTTTAATGCAGGAAGCTCTACCGTTTTTAATTTAAAGTTTTCATCTGTTGGAGCGCCATTAGGGCGTGATTCAAGAGTAAGTTGGCGACTAGTCGTAGACATATAAGATCTCCTATTAATATAAATAAACTACTTACCGAATGTTTACGCTTTTAAAATCGTGTTCAGCTAAACAATAATGCGCGGCTAAGCAGTATGAATATGTACAATGCGTACCTTAATAAAGGAGTTTTGGGCGGGTGGTTGATAATTCAACCTTTACAAAGTATTTATTCTAAACGATTTATTTAAGCTTGCTAAATATATGATTATTGTAAAAATCACCGTTTTTATAAATAGCCTGTTTAAGCACAGCTTCTTGTTCAAAGCCGTTTTGAGTAAGTGCTTTCATAGAGCCGGTATTACCAGCAAACACAGCACCAAAAACTCTGTTTAAGTGTGAGCTTGCAAACGCTTCATTGCATATAAGTTCAATAGCGCGAGTAATAATGCCTTGCCCCCAATAGGCTTTATTAAGCCAATAACCAATTTCGCCACTGTGGCTGTATTCAAATTCGCCGGGAGTTATACCAATACAGCCCGCAAATTGCCCATTTACAACAATGGCCTTAACCATTCCATTTTTAGAACCTTGGTTTATCCACCAATCAGCATCGGCTTGCGTATACGGAAACGGAATTTTTGACGATAAATAACGCGTAACCTGTTCATCATTTAAGGTGCTAATAATAAAAGGCGCGTCTTGGGCTTTAAACTCTCTGAGGGTGATCATATTTTTTCATAAATTTTTAGTATGCATACTAATTTAACAATCATTTAAACGTTAAACAATCAGAACCTAAATTAAACTCTTTACGGCTATTACTTTGTTTTAAAGTCCTCTAATATAAGCAAAATATGATACCTGTTTAAGATACCTTTATGCACCCACACATAGCCGCCCTTTATAATAGTGCCCAAAAGCCAAGCCGTTTAATTATTGGTTTAATGAGTGGTACCTCGTTAGATGGGCTCGATGTAGCGCTTTGCAAAGTAACGGGCGCGGGCTTAAATACACACATTGAGGTTTTAAATTTTACCACCGTTGACTACAACGACGATTATAAAACTAAAATAAAGCAGGTATTTGCTAAGCGGGAATGCGATTTAGAACTTGTTACTTTATTGCATCCGTGGGTAGGTAAACTCCATGGCGGTATGGTTAATCAGTGCTTGCATACTTGGCAGGTAAACCCAGCAAGTATTGATGTAATAGCGAGCCACGGGCAAACCATTTACCACTGTCCGCAGTCGCAGCATAACCACAAAAGCTTTACTAATGGCACCTTACAAATTGGCGACAGTGACCAAATAGCCGTTACTACGGGTATTACTACCATTGGTGATTTTAGGCAAAAACATATAGCGGCAGGGGGCGAGGGTGCACCTTTAGCGGTATATGGCGATTATTTGTATTTTTCGAGCGCTGCTGAGAGTCGGGTTTTGCTAAACATGGGCGGCATAGCTAACTTAACGTTTTTACCAAAAAATGGCGATGCAAACGGTGTGTTTAGTAGCGATATTGGCCCCGGTAATACCATTATGGATGCCTACGTACAGCAACATTTTACAGGACTACATTATGACGACGGCGCAAAAATAGCAAAAGCAGGTAAGGTAAATACGCCATTATTGAGTGCATTATGTAATAACGCATTTTTTGCACTCCCAATGCCTAAAACCACAGGGCCAGAGGTATTTAACTTAGCGTATTTAAACGTCGCACAGCAGCTTACAAACACTCACCATTTAAACCATGAAGATGTTATGGCTACCTTAAATACCTTTACAGCCACTGTAATAGCAAACGCATTAAATGAGTGTGCAGAGCGCGCACAAAATTGTGTGGTGTATGCAAGTGGTGGCGGTATTCATAACCCGTTACTGATGGCGCAACTTAAAGCGCTTTGCCCACTTATTAAGGTTTTTAAAAACACCGACGATTTAGGTATAAATCCCGACGCAAAAGAGGCCGTGTTATTTGCTATTTTAGCCAACGAATGCCTAGCAGGAGAGCAGCAACACCTAAGTAATACTGCACAAGGTATTGCGGGAGTTACTATGGGTAAAGTGAGTTTTGCAGACTAATAACTTATAAGTAGTGTCGCGTAATTTAAGTGCAGTGAGCACTAAAACAGCGATAAAAACGTAGAACCCATACTTGCAAAGTAGCTACGAACGCCCTGTGACTTGGTATGTTCAGTTGTTATTTGCTCAGGAATATAGCCTTGCTCAAATGCTTTAATGTACACATCGAGCTGTTGGCTTTCTTTTAAGGTCGTGTTTTTTCCGTGCAGCATCATTTGCACTACAAAACACTGGCTTTGTGTAATGTTACTTAAAGTTAGGTTTACAGTACCTGATTCAAGGTCTGCATTGCTCAACGTTTTTTCAGTAAAATACTGCGCCCCACGCGCACTGGGCTGCGTTGCACTTAGTGAAATAACATCGCTCTCATTTGCGCCATCAGGCAACACACACTGCAGCGTAATATTATGCGCAGCATTGGCTTTTAGCGATAGCTTTTCATATTCCATAGCATGGCTCATCGCCGCAGACATAGAATCATCAAATGATTGCAGTGCAAATGTTAGTTGCACTAAGGGTGTACTCATCTTACTTAATCTTCTTGAGTCTATTCATTTATCGGATAGAGATTATCGCGGATCAAAGTTACAGATTTATGACTAATTGCATTAATTAGTACAATTATTGAATAGTTTGATCAAAAAGGATCTTTTTGTGTATTTGTCCGATGAAATGTGCGATTTTTAACTTTTATCCAGTGTATTTGTAATTAAAATTATAAAAAACTTATTGTTAGCAATCCCTTAAGTAATTTGTTAAAACTGTATGATGTAGATAATATGAACGTGAAATCAATAAAAATATGGGTTATTCACATACGGTTAAAATATCAGCCATCAAAAGGAGTTCCAGTGGCATCTTTAGATTACGATTTGGAAAAAAATCATTTTAGAGAATTTTATAGCGATAATTTGCAGATTCTTGATGGTGCAAAAACCTCATTCTGTGCATTGATAAATGCATTGGTTTCACATTCTGGTGATATTGCCATCTCCAAAATAGAAGGCAGAGTTAAAGATAAAGAAGAGTGCCTTAGAAAGTTTAACCTAAAGTATCGTAAAGACCTTGAAGCGAATGAAGCTAAATATGAGATTAAGGATCATATTTCAGATTTAATCGGTCTTAGAGTCGTTTGTTTATATGAGGACGACATCGAAAAAATTAAGGCTGTATTAGATCAGCATTTTTCTGTTATTGACGTAACGGACAAAATTTCTCAAATGGAGAAAACAGAAGGATCATTTGGTTATAAAGGATTACACCTAGACTTAAAGTTAGGGAAGGATCGAATTGAAATGCCTGAGTATAAGGCATTTGTAGATTTTAACTTTGAAATTCAAATACGAACTATCGTTCAAGATTCATGGAGCGTTTTAGATCATAAAATCAAGTACAAGAAAAAAATCCCAAACCAATTAAAAAGAAGAATCAATACATTGGCTGCATTATTTGAATTAGCTGATAGAGAGTTTCTTGCAATAAGAACTGAGACTGAGCTTGAAATACAAAAAGCTGAAGATGATGGTACAGATGAAGTTTTAGACCCTACCGTTGCAGGCCCACAAAAATTAATATCATCGAATGGTAATGGCTTATTAACTGCATTCGGGCTTCTAAAGATAGCTAATCACTTCTTTTCTGATTTTGATGCTGAAGCTCATAAAGTCGACGGTTTTACAGATGAAATTGTTTCTTTAGAACCAGAAATAACTAGAACTAAGTTAAACACCTATATGAAAGAAGGTATTGCGAAAGTAAAACGTTATAAAACAGATTTTGAAGCCAATGAAAATTCAAAAGATACTTTAAACCCATATACCATGATAAGGCACTGTCTATACTATGGAAATAAAGGTGCATTTAGTTCTGTTCTCACTAATGCTTCCAAAGAAACATTTGAAAAGTGGCTAAGGGAAAATGATGGTTATTGAGTTGTTAAAAAACAAAATAGTTGGCTTTCTCTTTTAGCTACTAAATTTCTAAATTGACTATGCCACTTTAGATACAGCAGTAAATAGAACGTCTTACTTTTTAGAAGAAGAAATATTGAGTGTCTAATATGATTAAATTGAATAGACGAGATGATTTTAAAGTTACTACAAAAAGATTATTGGCACAAAATGTGGGTAACTTATGCTCAAATCCTGATTGTAGAGTTTTAACTCTCGGCGCTAAAACTGAAGTACTTGGTAGTGCGGGTGTAGGTGTGGCTGCTCATATAACAGCGGCAGCAATTGGAGGGCCAAGATATGATGTAAGGTTAACAAAAGACGAACGTAAAGGGTATCAAAATGGGATCTGGCTTTGTCAGAATTGCGCTCGTATAATTGATATAGATGTCCTTAAATACCCTATCCCTTTGCTCGAGTTGTGGAAGAAAAAAGCTGAAAAATTCTCAAATAATAATATTGGTAAACAACTTTACGATGAAGCAGCGGTAAGGAAAGAGGTTCTCAAAAACACTGTAGAGTATATAAATGATCAAAGTGTATCTTCATCCTCAAAATTGGTTCTCGAAGCTCTTAAGCTCAACGAAAGTAATATTACTGAATTAGATCCTCGCTTTGGTATAAAAACAAACATTATTAATGGTGAGCTAAGTTATATACTTGAGCCTAAGTGTGCCAGCATAGAGCTTCAAGTTGCAGTCAAAGATAAAAAAGATCATTTATTAATTAATTCATTTTTAAAACTAGCAGAAGAAGGTCGAGAGTTTTCAATTGATCTGAATAAAATCAATATGTGTGGCTCACCACTTTTTGAGCAATTAATGACAAAGCCAGATGCTGTATTTCAAGTCGAAGCGGTAAAAAGTAAAAAAAAATGCCATATATATGTAACGAATAAAAATAAAACAGTAGATTATTGTTTAGCTAGTTGTGATGCTCTTTGTTATGGCGGAACTAAGAAAAGCATAATAGAAGGGAGCGCATTAGCTAAGTTACTATCTTTTTCTGTAGAATATGGATTTGATGTAGATATCCAGCTTGCGTTTACAATACATACGAAGATTTGGATTGGTAAAAGAATAGATAAGTTACCGTACTTCCCCAAGCTACTTAAAGTTGTAAATATGTTAAGTGATTTAGGGGAGCTTAGAATTGTGCTCGATGATCCAGAGTGTGATGAAGTTCCCATTGGAGTTGTAAGCCATCAAACTGCGAATAAATCTTTTATTGTAAAAGTAACACGACTTATAAAGTATATAGATAAAGCACGTATTGTTAATGAGTATTTTGGTTTAGGTCTCACGTATGAGTACTTTAATGTAAAGGAAGAAGAGATCGATGCTCTAGATGAGCTTTGTGATTTAATTAAAAGCCCGGTAATAAAAAATAGAGAGCAGCTTGAGAAAAATCCTAATGTGAAAGTTTTGCTTAAGGACGGTTTTCGTGTTGATGACAGCCCAATTTTAGCTACAAATACATCTGTCAGATTCGAGGCTGAGGGAAGTTTAAAACAATTATTCAATCAAGAAATTCCAACATACATTATTCGCCAAGAGTTTACTAATATTACTATAAGTACACCAGATGAGCTGTCTGAAAATACTGAAGTGGAACTAGAGCTTCAAATGAATAAAGTAAGTAAATACATTAAATCTTTGGTGGACAAGTTCTCCTGATTTCATTAAATAGTTCGCTATCTAGATGCTTATTGCTTAAAGAAGAGCTAAGGATTCATATGTCCACCGGTTGGTTGCACTGTATATAGTTAACTTTTTGTGCCAACAAAAACTGAAATTCAGTTTGAAACTATGTAGTAAAATCTACCTGTGTAAACTTATTAGCTAAAGTGAATACTCCCAACTAGCTTTTACGACGACCAAATATAAAAGCAGATACCTAATTAGCATCTGCTTTTAAATTGTAAAACCACAGTGCTAAGCGCTGTGGTTTTTAATTTTTAACGAAGAATATTTAATTAAGCTTGAGGTTTAATTAAGTACTTCTCGCCGGTAGCTTGTTTAGAATAAGCGGCAATTGATTGTAAATGTAATACCTCAGCTAATGAAACTTCGTGCGTGTAGTTGCTCGCAAAAGTAGTGGTGATTTCATTAGCAACGCGTTTGCGCATTTTCATTACTGTATCTGTGCCTAATTTACCTAAAGCATTAAATAACAAGAACCCGTTTACAGCCCAAGCAAAACCAAAGTTTCGGTTTAATGTAATAGGGCCGCGATCTAGTGCGCCATAAATATACACTTGTTTAAATGTATCAGAGCCATAAATTGTGTGCTCTTTCATATCGCGAGCAGCTGCAACTTCCATGCAGTTAAGTATGTCACTTGTTAGTTGGCCGCCACCAATAGGGTCGAACGCTATAGTTGCACCGGTTTCGATTATTGCAGCTGTTAGGTCAGCAAGAAAAGTGTCGCTGCTTGAGTTAACAATATATTTTGCACCCATATCGCGCAGTAATTTTTCTTGTTCTGGTTTGCGAACAATATTAATTAAATCAACGCCATCGGCAATGCAAATACGGTTTAGCATTTGGCCAAGGTTAGAGGCCGCTGCGGCGTGAATAATGGCTTTATGGCCTTCGGCGCGCATGGTTTCTACCATTGCTAGTGCGGTAAGTGGGTTAACAAAAGATGATGCACCTTCTTTAGCAGTAGTCCCTTCTTTTAGCTCTAGGCAACTTTGTACATTGGCACATATAAATTGACGATACGTACCGCCGCCAATTACTGCAACGGTTTTACCCATTAATGCTTGTGCAGCTGGTGATGACCCCGCAGCTACTACGGTGCCTGCGCCTTCATTACCTACAGGGGTTGCTTTTCCAACACGAGTTTTAAGTGATGGCATAAATTGAGCTGGAACATCGGCAGTAATTACTGGGTCTTCATCAGTACCCGATTGCTTTGCAGTAGACATATCAGCTGCGCTGAATAAAACGCCTAAGTCTGATGGGTTTAATGGTGCAGCTTCAATACGAATAACCACTTCATCGGCATTTGGCTTTGGCATCTCGATGTTTTTTAAGGCAAGTGTAAGTTTATTGTCTTCGCTGATAGTTGAAGTAAGTTGGATATTTTTATCTGTCATAGGTGTCTCCTGCAAAGAATTAAATTTGTTAAGCCAATAGCATTATTGTATTGGCGATCTGTCTTAGTAATTAAAAATTAGAATAGATACTTTTGTAGCTACGCGTTATTTAGCGTTGGCTGCTTGAATTTGCGCTTTCACTTTTTGCATAAATTCAGCCATATTCGCTTGGCGATCGGCCTCTATGTTTTGGGCAATGGTTAATTGGCTCATTGTTTCGTTCCACTTTTTCATGCCGGGAACTTGTGCAAGTACATCCCAGTCAAGCTGGCTTGAGCCAAAGGCGCTAACTATGGTGTTTACGTAATAAACGTAAATGTCTGCCATTGTAAATTGCTCGCCTGCAATCCACGGCGAAAACTTACACACGCTACTTAAAGCGGTTACGCCACGCGTTAATACTTGGTGTACTTCGGCTTTAGTTGTTTCAGGTACTTCAGCGCCTGAAAATACATAAGGAATGAACCGTCTGCTTGGCAGTTCAAAATAAAGCTCTGCCATTTTCATAATTTGACGTACAACTGCGCGCTCACCTGCATCTTCAGGATATAGCGGGGTTTGTGGGTACGACTCTTCTATAAAGTCGCAAATAACACTCGACTCTGAAATATTAAGCCCGTTAGCTGTTGTGATTGCAGGCACTTTGCCTGCAGGGCTGATTGCTAGTAACTCTTCACTACCGCCGTAAACAAGGTGTTCTTTAAATGGCAGTTGTTTGTGTAAAAGTACATGTTTAACTAGGTTGTAATAGTTGCTAGCAGCAAAACCGTGCAAAGTAATCATAAGTCAGCTTTCCATCATTAACGTGAAGATACTCATTGCCAAAAAATGCAATTTAAGTCCCTGTCTTTAGGTTGAGTACATTATTACTTGTTTTAATTTGCTTATATATAGGGGAAAATGCGAATCACTTTTGTCTTTAAGACAATAAAGCATTTTATTTAATGGAGAGGCAACTTGGATCAACTAAAAGCCATACGGTATTTTATTAAGGTGGTTGAAACGGGCAGTTTTACCAAAGCCGCAAAAGCATTTGATGTGCCGCCCTCGTCGTTGTCACGGCGAGTTGCTGATTTAGAAAAAAGCCTAGGGGCGACGCTTTTAAAGCGTTCGACTCGCATAGTTAAATTGACCGAAGTTGGGCAAATTTACTATAACGATGTTCAGCAAATATTAAATCAGCTAGAGCAAAGCCACGAAACAGTGCGCAGTTATCAAACAACACCAATGGGGCGATTATGTATAAGCTCAATGGTGAGTTTTGGTGATAAAATATTACTGCCTCTGCTTGATGAATTTAGCGCGCTATACCCCGAAATTATATTAGATGTTAGCTTAAGTGATGAGCTGTCTACACTTGGGCGTGACGATGTAGATATTGCTATTCGTGGTGGTTATGCGCCAAATGAACGCGTGCTAGCAATAAAACTAATGGATAATGGCTTTATTCCTGTCGCGTCACCCTGCTATTTACAAAAATACGGCGTGCCTACTAATGTTATGGAATTAAAGGACCACAGTGGCCTTTATTTTAAAACGCCAGCGGGGCCAACGCCGTGGTTATGTAAAGTAGATGAGCAATGGCACGACGTTTCTGGGCCTGCGGTCGCTATTTCAAATAACGGTTCGTGGCTGGCTAAAAAAGCGTGTAATGGTGAGGGCATTTTAATGTCTACTCGGTGGGCGCTCGACTCATACCTTGAGTCTGGCCAGTTGCAAGAGCTTAAGTTTGAGCATGAATTAGCGATAAGCCAAAATGCGACTATGGCGGTTTATTTGTTGTATCAAAAGCAGCGCTATTTAGTACCAAAGGTAAAAGCGGCGGTCGACTTTTTAGTAAAAAGAATAAAAGAAACAGATGAAGGTAGTAAGCGAATAAAATAGGCCTTAAGAGTTAGGCCTATTGTTTGTATAAATAATAGGTAAAAAATATCTCCTTAAGCTAAAGCTTTTAACTAAGCGCCCGATACATTACTTAATAGGGTTTAGAGATTAAGGATAATCATGGTTAATAATACACTCGCCAGCCAGTCTAATTTAAGCACTTTACTTGCCCAATCAGTTAATAACGCTAGCCAAACCTCTGTGAGTCCTTCGCTGCTAACCGGTAGCGACCTTCAAGCTATTAATGATTTACAAACTAACGCCCCCAAAATATCCGATGAATTATTAAGCCAGCTAAATAATGACACTATTGACGAAGCACTAGTTAGCAATCAAAAAGTAGGGGATATTTTACAACAGCAACTTACCTCGCTATTTACTATTTCAAGTACGCCTAGCACGCTTAACTATAAACTCTCCGATGAAGAACTCGCCCTGCGCACCGTAATAAGCTCTCAGCATGAGGGGTTATTAAAAAACGAAAACAGTACCCAATTAATTGAGCGATTAAATACGTCGGTTAAAAATATTCAGAGTGCTTATGCTAATACCAGCGATATTTTATCGAGTTTAGGGCAGCTTGGGCATGAGCAAAAAACGTTTTTAGCCTCAAGCCAGCAACGTGTAGAGCGCTCACTTAATCCTTACATGGAAAGCCTCAATCGTGCAAAATACGAAGATGACGATAATTACCAGTTTGAGCTCTCGGTAAAAACTAAAGAGGGTGATGTTATAAACATTATCTTTAACTCATCGCAAGGGTACGATGAAAACACAGGCGAAGCCGTTGATGGCTTTAGTTTAAGTTACGAAGTAAATGGCGATTTATCTGAGGCTGAGCATAAAGCACTTACGCAGGTGCTCAGTGGTGTTGGCGAAATGGCCGATGAATTTTTTAAAGTGAGTGAAAACTCATTTAATCCTCTTATAGTGCCAAACCAAACAGACATGAGTTTAGATTTTTTAGCAGGGTTTAATAGTGAGCAGCTAACAGGCTTTGATGTGTCGTTTTCAACAACGCAAAATAAAGATCTTGATTCGAAAGAGAACACGCTTGATTTAAGTTACTCCATTGATGAAGCATCAAACCAGCAAGCACTTGTGTTTAAAGCCGCAGGTGGGCAAAACGACATTGATTTTGCACTTGATATGTCAACCATTGGCGCTAAAGACACGCAGCAAATGCAGCTGTATTTAGCGTCGCTCGATCAAAGCTTAGAAGATAGCCGAGTAAACAGTACCAAAGACGATAAAGAGTCGGCATTTGGGCGAAAAGGCGACGAAGCAATGCTGCAGGGCTTTGCATTATTTAAAGGCGCTTTTGCGAGTATGTCGTCGGCGGCTGAGCGTTATAGCAATTTGGAGTCGCTTGCAGATCAGCAATTTAATGACGGGCGCGCTATGGTAGCCGATTTAGTTGATAACATGGTCGCAAACGATAGCCGTTACCAAGGGCTAGGTAATAAAGCGCCGAATACATTAGGATCGGGGATTTCTAAGCTCGCTGATTTTGATGCTACATTTTCTTATGCGCTGGATAACGGCGACTATCAACCAAAAAGCAGCATTGAATTAAGCCAAGCAACTGAGCAAAGACAGTTAGGGGAACTCAGCGGTGTAACGCAGAGTAAAAATGTAAGTAGCCATTTTGATTATCAATACAGTCGCCCTGATTACTACCACAAAGAAGAGAGTTATAACGTAGGGACTGCGGTTAAAAATAAAGAACTTGTGGGGCTCGATCAGTCTCACGAGGTTGATGTTGATAAAAAAATGTATGCGTTTAACCCGCAAACTAACCAATACGAGCTGCAAATGGCGATGCAAGAGCAAACAGTTAGTAAAAGCGACATTCGCTTAATTGACGATATTTGGCTTGAAGAAAACGAAAACAGCTACAACATGAATAAAAAAGAGCGTGTTGAGAGTGACGAAAAGCAAGGCGAGTTTGAAAAAACAAGCAGCCATTCACATAATAAACTAGTTACCTTAATTGGTGACTTAGATAAGCTAGCTGAGAATAAAGACGTAAGGCGAGAATATTTAACTAACTTATCGCAAGTTAACTTTTTTATGGATAAAAAGTAACGCCTGAGAGCTGTTCACTCCACGCACAATATTGGGTATAGTCGTTTGATACCTAAATTAATACTTAATTAAATACCCAATTAAAGAGTACCTCATGTTTAAACAATTAATTTTACTGTGCGCTTTAAGCATGCCGCTTGTAAGCTGCGCTGCTACGGCACCATTTTCGGGCGGAATTACCACTGATGTACTGCTAAGCGACTACGACAAGTTTAACGAGCAATACAAAGCATTTACGCCAACAGCACAGGACATTGCATTAATGCAAAAGCTAGAAGGTAAAGAGCTAATTGTATTATTTGGCACATGGTGCCACGACAGTGAGCGCGAAGTGCCGCGTTTAATTAAGTTACTAGATGAATCAAAAGTACAACTTGCAAGCATTGAATATGTGGCCGTAGGTTACAACAAGCAAGACGATGCAGGTATTGCACAGGCTAACGACTTGCAATACACCCCTACGTTTATAGTAAAAGATAATGGTAAAGAGTTAGTACGCGTAATTGAAAAACCAACGGGTACATTGGCACAAGATTTAACTAAGGGTTTGTAAGGTCTATTCTTATGTTATGGCAATTCAATTAAAAGGATGTATAAAGCTTGGCATTCTTTGATTTGTTGCTAATTATAGCCTGTCATTTAACGTCAATTAGGTAAGCGTTATGTGAGCATCATCCCGCGATTTTATTTATAATTAATATGGATATTTATGAAGTGCAAAAAGTGTAAATCAGGAATTACCTCCCCAATAGTTAAAACGACAAATCTTAACGGGACTCCAATCGCGTCATCATCTTGCCCAGTGTGCGGTGAAAATTTAGATGGTTCAAAAAGATATTGGGTTTTATTAATTATTTTACTTATCGGCATTGGTGTAGCATCAAGGTATTTTTCTTAACCTTAGTTATATTATCCACACATGTGAATGAGCAAGACTTTAGTTTTGATTATTAGTCTTTTATTTTATCCGACTGATTTAGTCTTTTACTTAAAAGTTATGTGACTTATGAAGTTAATGCGATCTGAAAAAGTTCAATTGTGGTTTTTGATAAATGCCAACAAATTGTTTGTAGCTGTAGCTGTAGCTGCAGCTGCTTTTGGCGTTATTTTTGTCTTGATTTGGGGGGATGCTTCTCAATGGGAATACGAAGAAGATAAAGATCACTACAGCGCTTTTTTTTCATCTATTGATAGCCGAATTAGTTTTGTAAACTATGGCTATTCAGGTACCAGTTTAAGAGTTGTTTTGAATTTTGATGCCGAAGGGCTCATTCCGGATGACATTAAAAGCATAACTCCAAAGTATAAATATTTAATTCTTGAACGCATATGCAATGATTTAGAAAGTTTGGAACTTTTAGAAAGCGGCTACTATTTTGATGTGGATTTAAGGGATATCAGTTCTGAACACATGTTTAAAAACTATTTTAATTTAATAGTGAAGCATGAAAGGTGTATCACGTAACACAAGTGAGTTTTAACTTAGCTAATAGGCATCAGAAAGACTAAAGGGCTCAAATTTTGACTTCATATATTAAACTTTATCTAAATTTGCTACTGGTGCCTTACTACTTACAGATTGTGAGCATTATTCACTAAAGAGGCTTTTTTCGAACGCTTGTGCAGCGTGTGAAGACGGTCTGTCTTTATAGTGTAATTGATACAATGGTCTTGATAACTCGATGTTATTTGGTTGTTTTAGCCGTGTTAATTTACCTAATTGGATTAAATCATCTGTAACTACATTAGGTAATAAAGCAACGCCCATTCCTTGTGTTACTGCCCTTGCTATTGCCTCGTTACTGCCCAATTGCATACAGTTTTTTGCTGTAATGCCGTATTGCTGTAATAGCTTAACCGACATCTCTAAAGTGCCAGAGCCTGGCTCTCGTAGTAACCAAAATTGATTGTTTAACCATGCTTTTAAGTTTTTAGCGGGTGTTAAATTACTTGGTATAACTACACTCATTAAATCGTTTTTCCAGTGCTTACTTATTATATGTGGCTCGGTTGGTGTGCCTTCAACCAATGCTAAATCGATGGTGCATTCAAGTAAGGCATGTTCAATTTGTGCGGTATTAGCAACTTGCACTTCAACTTTTATATGTGGGTACTGCGCACAAAACTTAGCTAAATAAGGTGGTAACCAATAGCTTGCAATAGTTGTACTAGTGCCTATAACGAGTGTGCCGCGCTTAAGCCCTGTACGCGATTTAATATCTTCAATGGCGGCTTTTTCTATGGCAAAAATGCTACGTGCATGATCATATAAGGCTTGGCCACCCTCGCTTAAGGTGAGCTTTTTACCCTTAGATGCGCGCTCAATAAGTTGAATGTTTAACTGATGCTCAAGTTCTTTTAGCGCCTTAGAAACAGCGGGCTGGCTTATAAAAAGCGCTTCGGCTGCGCCTGAAAAGCTACCCAATTTAGCCACTGTATAAAACACCCTAAGTGCATGTAAGTTCATTGAATACCTTAAATCGTATAACCTTAGGTTATCGAATCATGATTTTAATATATTGGAGTTATATTTTGCGCTCTCTTAAAATGAAGTCAACAGTTTAACGTTGTTCAATTGAAGGAATATTATGCTTAGCGCTATTAAAAATGGGTTTCAGCCTTTGGGTATTAATACTAAGCAATACGGCGATACACGCTGGTGGATTGGCATGTTACTGGTTATTGTACTTGCGGGTATTGCTATTGCGTTGAGTAAATTACCAATAATGCAAACTGCGCAATTTAGCTCACTCACTATTGGTATTGTGGTTGGTATTATTGTGGGCAACAGTGTGTTTTCGCGTATAGCTACGCGTACCGATGTAGGTGTTGATTACGCTAAAAGTATTTTACTCAAAGCGGGTATTATTTTATTTGGTTTTAGAATTACCTTTGCACAGGTAGCTGGCGTTGGTTGGAGTGGGTTACTAACCGATATTGTTATGCTCAGCGGTACGTTTATATTAGCAATTCAACTTGGCAAACGTGTATTTAAGCTTGATGAGCAAACAGTAATATTAATTGGCGCAGGTAGCTCTATTTGTGGCGCAGCAGCTGTAATGGCAACCGAGCCTGTAATAAAAGCTCAGGCACATAAAGTATCGGTAGCGGTGGCAACGGTGGTGGTGTTTGGCACGCTAAGCATGTTTGCCTACCCAATCATGTTTGAGTACATGGGGTTGAGTGATCATGCATATGGTATTTTTGTTGGTTCAACCATTCATGAAGTAGCACAAGTGGTTGCAGCGGGCACAGCTGTAAGCGCCAATGCTGCTGATACCGCCGTTATAGAAAAAATGCTACGCGTGATGATGCTCGCGCCATTTTTAGTGGGATTATCGTTTTGGCAAAGTAAAGAGCATGCAAAAACAAACAATAACGTGCATGGAGGTGTGCAAAAAGCGGGTATTACCATCCCTTGGTTTGCAGTGTTATTTATTGTGACAAGTGGTGTGCATTCACTCTCTATTATTCCTCAAGTGGTTTCAAGCGCTATTGTATGGTTTGATAATATATTACTCACTATTGCTATGGTGGCTTTGGGTTTACGCACACATTTTGGGGCAATTCGCCAAGCCGGTATTAAACCGCTGCTACTGGCGCTGTGTTTATTTTTGTTTTTAACATTGGGTGGTTACGCTATTAATATAGGCATTGCTGAGCTGTTTTAAACGTTACTTGGTAAAAGTTGATTGGCGGCTTAAATTGGCCAATCAACTTCGTTTAAAGTATCCAGCTGTGTGCTGGTATTTTCATTGCCTTGCCATTTATTAGTGTAAACAGCGTGCGGATCAAACTGCGCGGTTTGTTTTTCAATATTAAAGTGCCTACCACCACGCGGATCGACCCCTATACCCGCTATATATTGCCAATTACCCCAATTAGCGGCTACATCGTAATCAATCAATTGTTGTTCAAAATAAGCCGCGCCATAGCGCCAATCAAGGCCAAGTTCGTTAACTAAGCAGCTTGCAGCAATTTGCCTTGCTCTATTTGATATATAACCGGTCGTATTAAGCTCGTTCATAATGGCATTGACTAATGGGTAGGGTGTTGAGCCATTACACCACGCAGCAAAGCGGTTTGGTATAAACGTAGTAAGGGGTTTTGTTTGCTTTTGACCTTTAAAGCTAAATAGGCTGTTGCCTGCTTTAAGTGCATGCCATTTAAAATACTCTCGCCATAGCAATTCAAATTTAATCCAGTAGGTAGACTCGTTTGTTATTTGGTTATGTTCGTACTGTTCAACAGCTTTATAAACTTGCCTCGCACTTACACAACCAAAGGCAAGCCAGGTACTAAATTTTGTGGTGTTATTAAAGCCATCAAGCTCGTTTCGAGTTGTTTTATAGGTACTTGGCAGTAAGCCTGAAAAGTACTGCGCTAAATGAGCTTGCGCACTTCTAAATCCGCCGTGCATTATCGCGTTGTTGTCATCAGTATATTCAGTAAGCTCAATTGGTTTGGCCGCACATAATGTTATAGGTTGAGGAAGTAAACCTTTAGGCAGAGTTGAGGTTGTTATAGGTATGTTTACCGCCTCTACTTTTTTTCTAAATGGGGTAAAGCTTTTTGGCAGCTCGTTTAAATCAAAAGGGAGATCACTTTGTTGAAATAGAGTGTCTTGTTGGGTTGTTTTAAATATGACATGTGAGCAATGTGCTTTTAGTCGCGCAAGTTGGCGCTGCTCATAGGTTCCAACATGTTCACTGCACACTACTTCATCAATGTGTTGCTCAGCTATGCGCTGCTTTAAAACACTAAAAGTTTCGCCCTCAAGTACGTGAAGAGTTTGCCCGCGTTCAATAAGTGCTTGTTGCAGCTCAAATAAGCTTTGCATTAAAAACTGTTGTTTGTGCACGCCATATGGCTTTTGTTGGTAGTTATTATTTTTAAACCAGTGTGGGTTTATTACAAATACAATATCGAGCGCACATTGCTCAGTAGCAAGTTCGCTTAAAATAGGGTTGTCGTCTATTCGTAAATCGTTTTGTAGCCAATATAAAATACGTTTGCTCATAGGTTTGCTCAGGTTTTTAAACTCTAAAGTGGTACGAAGCAAAAGCGGGTGAGGATTAATGGTTAGGTATTTTAATTAGCTCGGTAGCTTACTTAACTAATAGAGACGGCTAAATAAGCCGTCTCTATTAAAATTTAAATAGCTGATTTTTGCTCTGCTATCCAATCGTTTATTACATCTTCTAGCACTTCCATAGGGAGCGAACCTTGGCCAATAACGGTGTCGTGAAAGCTGCGTATGTCAAATTGTGGGCCTAGCTCTTTTTCGGCTTTTGCACGCAGTTCGCGTATTTTTATTTCGCCCATTTTGTAAGAGAGCGCTTGGCCTGGCCACGAAATATAACGATCTATTTGATCCTCGACCGCGCTTTGTGGCAAAGCAGTGTGATCTGCCAAGTAGTCAATTGCCTTTTGGCGGCTCCAGCCAAATGCATGAATACCGGTATCAACAACGAGTCTCACGGCACGCCACATTTCGTAACCTAAACGACCAAAGTCGCTGTATGGGTCTTGATAAAAGCCGGCTTCTTTACCTAAACGTTCGGTGTAAAGTGCCCAGCCTTCGCCAAATGCTGAGTGGCTAAGTGTGCGTCTAAATTCGGGTACATCTAACTCCATTGCAATAGCGTTTTGTAAATGGTGCCCTGGTATTGCCTCGTGCAGGCTTAGCGCTTCTAAATTATACAAAGGTTGCAATTTAGGTGTTGAGGCTAAAAAGTAAGTGCCAGGGGAGCGGTTATCAGCAGGTGGCATATAAAACGCGCCGCGACTCGCTGAGCCTTTTATAGTAAAGGTATTACGTGGTAAATGATTAAAATAGGTTGGTAACTTGCCATACATTTTTTGCGTAATAAAGGCTGTTTTTTCAAGCAAGTCTTGCGCGTCTGTTGCGTAAAATTGCTCGTCGGTTGCTAAAAATTCTAAAAAATCGCTGTAAGAGCCATCAAAGCCTACTTTATCAATGATGTTTTGCATTTGTGTTTTTATACGTGCCACTTCTTTTAAGCCAAGCTCGTGTATTTGCTTTGGTGTGGCATTGGTTGTGGTGTAGTAATTAACTGTATATTTGTAATACTCAAGCCCGCCTTTAACGCTTGAAATACCCGGCTCTGCTCTACAGTTAGGCATGTAATCGTTTTCAAAAAAGTCGTAAAAGTGTTGATAAGCCGGAACTACTTTTGAGCTAATTAAGGCTTTTGCTTTGTTTTGGTATGTTGCCTTTTGCTCTGCTGTAAATGTATTTGGTATGCGTGTAAAGGGCTCGTATAAGGCGCTGTTTTCAGGTTGCTTAACAATATGAGCGTTAATACTTTGGCTGTAATTTTCAAATGTTTTGCAGTAGTGCGTGTAACCCTTTTCAATACCTTCTTTCATCAAGTTAATGTTTTCTTGATTAAAGCGAGGGTAGTCGGCAAGGCTTACTAAAAATGCGTTGTAATCATCAGGCGTTAAAAACGCCATATTAGCCGGTGCTTCGGCAAAGTAAGTATGCCAACCACTTAAAAAGTTAACCTGAAAATACTTATCTTGAAAAAGGTAGCTTTGCTGCTCTGTTTCTCGCTCGTATTTAAATAAGCGGTAGTTCATTAGCTGCTCGTTGTTGAGCGTTTTTGGGTCAATACTAGCTAAGTTTTTTAACACACTGTTGTTGTAAGCTTGGCGCTTAGCAATGGCTTGCTCGGTCCAATGTGGCAATGTACCACTGGGTTTCCAGCCGTCTGGATCGGTACGAAAGAATATTTTTTCGGCTTTTGCATTTTGCCAATGGTTATCAATAATCGTTTTTAAATCAGTGTTACTGTCGGCTAGGCTTGGTAGTGGTGCAACAGCTAAACAAATAGCTAAAATACTTTTTTTAAACATAGTCATCCGTTATTGGCGAGTTAATTGTTATTTGTCGCGCTTTTTTGTTTTTAATTTGTACTTAATATAGTACCAAGTTAACTTTATTAATGCGCTTAATTTTATAATCTGTATCAATTGGCTTTACTTTTTGATTGAACAAATTTCACCGCTGAAGTGAGTGGGGCACTAGTTTATTGTTTTACCAGCGTTTAGAATGATTAAAACTAATTATAAAAAATGACCGTCATGTTTAATAAAGTAATAACGCTGATTGATGAAGCGAATAACCAAGACCCGAATACTGAGCAGCACAATGGAGAAAGTTTTCCAAAAGAGTATTTATACTCACAGCGTATGAGCGAAATGCTAATTCGCTTTAAACCTGATGCCGATGAACTCATGCAAATTGCAGTGCGTGCACAGCATATTCAGCGTTGGAAGTCGCCACGTAGCGATTTTGAAATGAACAAACAGGGTTATCATCAATGGCGCAGTGCCCTTTATATTTTTCATGCGTCACTAGTCGTTGAATTAATGAAACAAGTTGGGTTTAGCGATACAGACCAAAACCGTGTTTATAACGCTGTTGCTAAAAAAGATATTAAGCGCAATCTAGACAGCCAATTAGTAGAAGATGTAGCAAGTTTGGTGTTTATTGAGCATTACATGCTTGGGTTTGCCAATGCAAAACCAGATTATAATGAAGAAAAATGGATGGGTATCATTCGCCGTACATGGCAAAAAATGTCTGATGACGCGCATGAGTTTGTACTTACAGGTAATATTACATTACCGGCGCCGCTTGTTGGGCTTATTCACAAAGCACTTGAATAAATAATAAAAATATAAAATAAAAAGGAATTTTAAATGTATTGTCCTCGTAGCGATACGCCACTTGAACCTTTACTTGTTGGCGGGATCACTGTTTACACCTCAGCGCAAGGTGGCGTGTTTTTTGATAACAGCCAAATATTTAAATTTAGCTCTCCAGAGCTAAAGCACGGTCAGGTATTACTTAAACACTTAAGTAATTATATTGAAGGTGAGGGCGATGTCTCATCGCGAGTTAATTGCCCACAGTGCAAAAGTATTGTGATGATGCGCAGGTATTTTTCGCCAGTTAAGGCTGTCGAAATAGACGAATGCCCAGGTTGTGCAGGAATATGGCTTGATAGTGGCGAGCTGGCAAAGATACACGAAAACCATTTAACGCCTAGAGAGCGAAAGCTGTTAGCCCATGAAATGGCAACCAACCATGGGTTTATAAGTATTAAGCCGCCAAAATCAAAGTATTATCCTAAAGCGCCTACAAATTTTCAAGGCACCACAGTTGAACGGCTGGTGCAATTGGCATTACTTAATTTTGAGTAATGAAAAACGGCGTACTAAAAAGTACGCCGTTTTTATTGCAATAAACTAATTTTTAACGAATTTATTTATTACGGTTTTCTTTAGCAAATGCACGTATTTTACGCTTTTGCGACAGTGTTACTTTATTAACACGACCAGCAAATGGGTTTTCACCTTCTCTAAATTCAATTTTGATAGGGGTGCCCATAATTTTAAGCGCTTTACGGTAGTAGTTCATCAGGTAGCGTTTATAACTATCTGGTAAATCATGAACTTGGTTACCGTGAATTACAATACGTGGTGGGTTATAACCACCGGCATGCGCATATTTAAGCTTAACACGGCGACCACGAACAAGTGGCGGCTGGTGATCGGCTTGAGCCATGTCCATAATTCGGCGCAGCATTGCTGTACTTATACGTTTAGTTGCCGACTCGTAAGCTTCGTCAACAGATTCGAATAAATGACCAACACCTGTACCGTGTAATGCAGATATAAAGTGTAGGCGTGCAAAGTCTATAAAACCTAAACGGCGATCGAGTTCTGTTTTAATACGGTCTTTAACGTAGTCGTCTAGGCCATCCCATTTGTTCACGGCGATAACCAATGAACGACCAGAGTTAAGCGCAAAACCAAGTAAGCTTAAATCTTGATCAGAAATACCATCACGCGCATCAACAACAAGTAAAACCACGTTACAATCTTCGATTGCTTGTAGTGTTTTAATTACTGAGAACTTTTCAACTACGTCACTGACTTTTTTACGTTTACGAACACCTGCGGTGTCAATTAACACATACTCTTTGTCGTTACGCGTCATTGGAATGTAAATAGAATCGCGTGTTGTACCTGGCATATCATATACAATTACACGATCTTCACCCAATATGCGGTTTGTAAGTGTTGACTTACCAACGTTAGGGCGACCAATAATAGCAAGCTTTACAGGTTTATCTGCAAATGCTTGATGATCGGTATCATCTCCTTCGCCTTCTTCGTAAAGGTCGATTAGTTCTTCGTCATCACCTGTTACTTCTTCATCTTGCGCGGCTAGTTCAGCAATAAGCGGCTGAAGTGTTTGCTCAAGTAATAATGTAATACCACGGCCATGTGCAGCTGCAATGTGATGTATTTCACCTAATGATAATTGGTAAAATTCAGCACAATTTGAATCTGCGTCAATACCATCGGTTTTGTTGGCAACAACAAAACACTTTTTCTCTTGCTTGCGCAAGTGATTAGCAATGGCTTGGTCAGCTACGGTCATACCTACACGAGCATCTACTAAAAACAGAACAATGTCGGCTTCTTCAATGGCTAGCAGAGATTGATCTGCCATTTCGATTTCGATGCCTTCTTCTGAGCCATCAATACCGCCCGTGTCTACCACGATAAATTCATAGCCATCGTAACTAGCTTGGCCATATTTTCTATCTCGTGTTAAACCTGGAAAATCGGCTACGAGTGCATCACGAGTACGTGTTAAACGGTTAAATAATGTGGACTTGCCCACATTGGGTCGCCCAACTAGAGCGATCACGGGAAGCATAAACTACCTCTTTAAAAAACAACAAAAGGCTTCGCAGTGCGAAGCCTTACAAAAAACCTTTAAGTGTTAGCTAGTTAGTTAGGTATTTTTACCATACTAACTTCACCATCACGGGTGTATAAAATTAGCTTATCGTCGGCAACAACTGGCTCAACAAAAAAGCCCGAGCTGTCAAAGTCTTCACGAGATACTAGCTCGCCAGTTTCTTTATTTAGCCAATGTAGGTTACCTTCTTGGTCGCCTAAAGCTAAGTGGCTACCTGCAACAGCAGGGCCTGTTAGGTACCAACCACGTAGAGCGGGTTGGCTCCAACGTTCAATACCTGAATTTTTATCTAATGCGTAAATAACACCATCGCTATCTACTAAATAAATTGTTTGTGCATCCATCGCAATTTCGCGGTAGCTGCTGTACTCACGTTTCCATACAACATTGCCAGAGCGAATATCTACAGCAGCCAAGTTGCCGTTGTAAGCTATAGCGTAAGCGTATGGACCGCTGATAAGTGGTTGAGTGTCTACGTCAACTAGGCGTTCAAATTCTGATGCGCCTTTAGCAACCGCAATTTCTGCGCTCCATGCTGAGTAACCACTGTCTGAAATTAATACACTTAGCTTGCCTGTTTCAAGGCCTACTAATACACCACCGTTAGCAACGGTTGGCGAGCTTTGTCCGCGTAATGTTAGTGGTGGAACTTCTTGTTCAAAGCTCCAACGCTCTTCGCCTGTATCTGGGTGAAGGGCTAACAATTTACCAGAGCCTAAATTTACAAATATTAAGCCATCGCCTGCTGTTGGTTTAGACAGTGATTCGCCTGGTACGTTTTTACGCCAAACTTCTTCACCCGTTTCGCGATCCAGGGCAATAATAAAGCCGTGTTCAGAACCAATATAAATTTTACCATAGGCTTGCAAAATACCACCTGATAATTTTGCATTACCGTTATCAGCCCAAGGCCAAAACGATAAATCTTGGCGTACATCGGTTTCCCATTTTGTATCGCCATTATCAAGCGAAAGCGCTTCTACTTGGCCTTCGCGGCTAGCAACATACACAGTATCTTTGTAAACTGCGGGTGTTAAACGAGAAAAATAATGCTCTACGCCATCACCTACAGATTCTTGCCAAACAACGTCTGTTTCAAACTGGTTTACAATTTCAGGAAGTACGAGTTCATCTTCATCATCACTTGATGAACAACCCATTAATGTTGCCATACATAGGGCAAGGGCTGCTGTTGTAAATTTTTTCATGCCTAAAACCTTATGCCGCTGGGCTAGTTACTGCTAGGTCATCTAACTTAATTTGTAATAGTGGGTTACTTGTTAATCCACCCGCATCTATTGCTGCTTGGTATGCAGTACGTGCTTGATCTTTATTACCTTGCTCAGTGTAAATGTCGCCTTTAAGCTCGGCAACGTTTGCATTGAATGCTTCAGGTAATGGTGCATTTAATGTCGTTAATGCATCGTCATATTTAGTTTGCGCAATTTGAACACGTGCTAAACGTGTAATCGCAATTGCTTTTAATTCTGTATTTGGCGTATTAGACACAACCCAGCTTAGCTTTTCGCTTGCTACGTCTAATTTTTTCGCTTCTACTGCATCTTTTGCAGCAACGAATGCTGCAAGTGTTGCATAGTTTGTGTCTTTATTTTCGCTAATAAACGCATCAGCTGAAGATAATACATCGTCGCTTTCAACAAGCGCTGTATATGAATCTGATGCTTTTTCAGCGGTAGTAATTTGGTTTTGGTTATATGCTTTCCAGCCATATAAGCCACCTAAGCCAACAAGTATGCCTAGCGCAAGTGAAATGCCGTTTTCACGGAAAAAGCGTTTAATGGCTTCTGCTTGTTGTTCTTCTGTTGAATAAATATCCATTCTTACCTCTAATGTTCGCTTAGCCGTTAATAAGCTCAGCTAATAGCGCTTTAGCTTGTTCTAATTCTAATGTGACTTGTTCTTTACGCTCGCGTAAATACTTGATGGTCACAACGCCTTTTTCTAATTCATCTTCACCAATAATCACTGCAACAAGTGCATCGCTTTTATCAGCACGTTTTAATTGTTTTTTAAAGTTGCCGCCGCCCGCATGTACCATAACGCGTAAACCTGGTACGTCTTTACGTAGTTGCGCTGCAATTGCAGGAGCTTGAATGCTTGCTTTGTCGCCCATTGCTGCTAAATATACATCAGCATTACGACGAATGTCACCTACACACTCAAGTGCTTGTAGCAATAACACTAAGCGTTCTAGACCCATTGCAAAACCAACTGCTGGCGTTGCTTTACCACCAAGTTGTTCAACTAAGCCGTCGTAACGTCCGCCAGCACATACCGTGCCTTGTGCGCCTAAGCTGTCGGTTACCCATTCAAATACAGTGCGGTTGTAGTAGTCTAAACCACGTACTAACTTTTCATTAACCGTATATGAGACGCCAGCAGCGTCTAAACGTTCACATAAATTTTCAAAATGTTCTTTTGATTCAGCATCTAAATTTTCAGACAATTTAGGTGCATCAGTTAAAATTGCTTGTACGTCTGGGTTTTTGCTATCAAGTACGCGTAATGGGTTTGAATACATACGACGTTTTGAGTCTTCATCAAGCACATCAATGTGTTGCTCAAGGTAGGCTACTAACGCATCACGGTAATCTGCACGCGCTTCGTTAGATCCTAAAGAATTTAGCTCCAAACGAACGTGTTCAGTAATACCAAAAGCTTCCCATAGTTGCGCTGTTAATAAAATAACTTCTGCGTCTATATCTGCTGTAGCAATACCAAATGTTTCTAAACCAAATTGGTGAAACTGACGGTAACGACCTTTTTGTGGACGCTCGTGACGAAACATTGGACCCATGTACCAAAGCCGTTGTTCTTGATTATATAGTAAGCCATTTTGGTTGCCAGCACGTACGCATACTGCGGTGCCTTCAGGGCGAAGTGTTAATAAGTCGCCATTGCGATCGGCAAAGGTGTACATTTCTTTTTCTACTATATCGGTAACTTCACCAATAGAGCGTTTAAATAAGTCGGTTGATTCTACAATAGGAAAACGAATTTCTTGATAACCGAACGATGCTACTGTCTCGCGTAAAATGTTTTCTACTTTCTGCCAAACTTGTGTATCGCCCGGCAGACAATCGTTCATACCGCGAACTGCCTGAATTTGTTTTGCCACTGATAAATCCTAAATGCTGTTTTTTTTGTGTAATGAAAAATGCTTACACAACAAGAATGCTAAAAATTGACCCGCTATTATAGCGTTCTGATTATAAAGGTAAACGCCAAACACCGCTGTTTGGCGCTTTATGCGGTATTTATTCGACTATTTTTATGTCAATCGGTGTTTGGCTCTGCTTTTTCTCTATAAAGTCGCGTACATAACCCTCGAGTTGTTCAACAATATTGTTGTTATCGATACGCGCTTTTTGGCGTTCACCATTAATATATAAGCCAGAACGACGATTTGCACCGGCAAGTCCTATGTCACTAACTAGTGCTTCACCTGGGCCATTAACAACACAGCCAATTACCGAAACCGATACAGGTTCAATAATATCCTCTAAACGCTCTTCAAGTTGGTTCATGGTGCTTACTACATCAAACTCTTGACGTGAGCAGCTAGGGCAAGCAATAAAGTTAATACCGCGAGCTCGAATGCGTAGCGATTTTAAAATATCAAAGCCGACTTTAATTTCTTGAACAGGATCGGCAGCAAGCGACACTCGCAGTGTATCGCCAATACCTTCGGCAAGTAGCATACCTAAACCTACTGCTGATTTAACAGAACCTGAGCGCATGCCGCCCGCTTCGGTAATACCTAAGTGCAGTGGTTGGTCTATTTCTTTAGCTAGTAAGCGATACGCACCTACCGCTAAAAATACGTCTGATGCTTTTACCGATATTTTAAATTGGTCAAAATCAAGGCGGCGCAATATATCTACATGGCGCATAGCTGATTCTAATAAGGCTTCTGGTGTTGGTTCGCCGTATTTTTCTTGCAAGTCGCGCTCTAGTGAACCGCCATTTACACCAATACGAATAGGAATGTTATGCTCGCGTGCAGAATCGACCACGGCTCTTATACGCTCTTCGCTACCTATATTACCTGGGTTTATACGCAGGCAATCAACGCCGTATTTTGCCACTTTTAAGGCTATACGGTAATCAAAGTGAATATCGGCTACTAGCGGAATAGTCACTTGTTCTTTAATACTTTTAAACGCTTCTGCAGCGTCCATAGTCGGTACTGATACACGGACAATGTCGGCACCAGCATCTTGTATTGCCTGAATTTGTGCAACAGTTGCATCAACATCCATGGTGTCGGTGTTGGTCATTGATTGCACTGCAATAGGGGCACCGTCACCAATAGGGACGTTACCTACATTGATTCGGGTGGATTTTCTGCGTTTAATTGGAGATTCTGAAAACATAGCGACTACTCTGCTAGTGGTAATGTAAATTTGGCTAAACGGTTTTTAGGAAATGCAGAAACATCTACAGGTTCGCCGTTTAAAGTAATGTCTACAGCGTCATGCTTACCAAGCACAACTGAAAAAGGAGGCGTTCCGCTTACGGTCATAATGTAGCCTGCTTTTTTAACGCCGAATGCTATTTTTTCGCCTTCGCCGTCGTAAATTTCAACCCAGCTTTCGCCGTTAAAGTTCATAACAATTGTACTGCTAGCATCTTCTTGGCTTGCGTTGTTAGAGGCAATAGGGGCCGTTTCTGTAACTGCTTCTGGGCTTGTTGATGTTTCACTAGAGGTACTTTGTGATTCTAATAATGATTCATCGTCAATTTCGGCTTGTTGCTGTTGCTCTGAAATACTGGGTTGAGCGGCTTGGCGCTCGCTCATTTTTGAGTTGGCAACGTTTATGTTACTCGTTTGCTCTTCAATTGGGGTGGCGTTTTGCCAAAACCATAAAGCAGATGAGCCAATAACAATCGCTAAAATTAAATAGCTGAAAAACATTAAACGGCTGTCATTAGCTTCTTTTTCAGTTCGGCGAGAAAAGCTCTGCATATTAGCGGGCTTTGTTGGCTCCGGTGGTGCTGGCATCATCGCTAATATAGGTGTGCTATCTACTTTTAATTCACGGCAGTAGTTTTTTATATAGCCTTTAACAAAAGTTATTGGGCCTAGTAATGTAAATTCATCATTCTCAAGGCGTTTAATTTGCAGCTCAGACAACTTTAACGGTGCAGCGATAGTCGCTATGCTAACGTTTGCTTGTTCTCTGTGATTTTTTAATATTTGGCCTACAGTTGGCTGTTCGCTCTGTGTTTGCGTATTTTCTTCATTCATAATGTGTATGAGTCTGGATCCACTAGTAAAAGTTTGTGCCCTGGTTTTAGTGCTATATCAGGACTTAATTTATTCCATCGCATTAATTCATCAATTAATACATGCCGCTGGGTAGCTATATCGTAAAGGGAATCACCAGCTTTAATTTCGTAATAAATATTTGGATCGTTTAGGTATATTTTACTTCCATTCATTACCCGATCCGACTCTTTTAGACCATTCCATTGGAGGAGTTTTTGTAGTTTAACATTGTATCGCACCGAAATGCTAAATAGGTTTTCGCCAACAGCAATTACGTGAAATGGCACGCGTAAAGGCGATACTTTAGGGTTAAGCATTGGGAGCTCTGTTTTTTGTACTGCCTCGTAACTTTTAAATTCAATATCGGCATCATTTTGATAGCTGCTATTTTCAAATACTGTTGTATTTTTAGTCGCTTCGTAGAATACCACGTCACTACTATTTTTTTGTGCAGTAACTGCGGGGGCTGAATTACTATAGTTACTAGTTTGCTGCGAATTAAACTGGCCTGTTTTAGGTGCACCAAACGAAATTATTGTAACTTCGTCGTCAGCTTTAGTTGGTTGCTTTGCTGATATAGCTTCTTTTTGAGGTTCGTAAGCAGGCTTTGGCTTTTCAGAAACTGCTCCTATTGAATCAGCAGAGTCGTGTTCAGTAGTAAGTGCAAGCATAACAGCCGATGTATCGGTAGGTTTACTTGGCACAACGGCTTTAGAAGTCACTACTTTAGGAACTTCCACTTTTTGAGCTGTTGCTTGTTTTGCTATCACGGCTGTTTTGTCGACTTGCTTAGTGGCCGCATTTTGGGCTGCCTCAACTTGCTCTTCTCTTGCTATAACCGGGTTTACATCTTGGTTATTTACTGTTGCGAGTTTTTTATCTGTTTTTTGCTCATTGTTTGTTACTAAGCTTGTTGAACCGTCTTGTGATGAACGTTTTTTTCTAATTACTTTTATTTTTGGCTTCGAACTAACGTGTGCGCCGCTTTCATCATTTTTTAGTTCTTTTAACTGCGCTTTACGGTATTTTTCTCGCAGTATTTCAAACTCATTAAAACGCGTTCTTTTTTCTTTTAGTGCATATGCTTCGTCACTTGTAGAATAGGTTTGTAAAATAGTGCTGGAAATTTTTTCAGCCTCTTCTATTCTGCCCATGCGGTTTTTTACAAGGTAGCTTAGCATTAATGCACGAGAAGATACTCGTCCCGTACTGTCGTAGCGTTTTAAAAGTTCACTGGCTTTGTATAAGTCACTTTTTGCGTAATACAGTGCAGCTAAGCTAATTAACGTAGATGTACGTTGAGAACTGTGATTAAGTGCTTGTTGAAAATAGCTTTCTGCATTTTCAAAATCATCAAATTCAATGGCACATAAGGCTAAATTTTCGTAGCTTTCGGCAACGCGAATATAGCTTGGTACTTCAATGGCTTTTAAAAATTGATCCGTAGCACGATCGTATTCATCGATACCACATAAAAACACACCGTAGTTATTAAGGGTATTAGGATCGTCAGGCTTTATTTCAAGTGCTTTTTGGTAGGCTTTATCAGCTAGCGGGTTTTCGCCTACTTGTTGATAGTAATAAGCAAGAGAGTAATGTACTTCAGGTAGGTCAGGAGCAAATGCTGCTGCACGTTCTAAATTGTATTTGGCTTGTGAGTTGTTACCCGTTTTTAAATACTGTAGGGCTAAAGCAATTCGTGTTCGTGCTGCGCCAGTATTGTTAATTTTATTTTCGACGACGGGTTTATTACTGCCGTTATAACTACTTTCGCTAACACAGCCACTTAAGGCAAGTGTGGATAGTGTTATAGCAAGTATAGATCGCATTACCTTATCTCTTTATTTTTAGTCCATGGCGCCTATCTTACCTAAAACCTTTAGTCTTGCATCATTTATTTAAAAATAAACAACTTAACCACCCTACGTGACTAATTCCTGTAGGGTGGCTACAGATTATGCTTGGTGGATATTAACGCTAATCGCGTTATCGTCACGCATTTTCTTTTTAGCTAAACGTTTAGTACGGTCAACTACGTCACCTACTAACTGTCCGCAGGCTGCGTCAATGTCGTCCCCGCGAGTACGACGAACAATACAGGTAACGCCCGCTGCTTGTAATACTTTTGAAAAGCGGTCAATGCGACTATTACTTGAACGCGTATATTCATTCCCCGGAAACGGGTTAAACGGAATAAGATTGACCTTACAAGGAGTGCCTTTTAATGTTTGCACTAGTGCATGAGCCTGATCGGTGCTGTCGTTAATGCCATTAAGCATAACGTATTCAACTGTTACGTCTTTATTGGCTTTCGAACCATCGATGTAACGACGACACGAGGCTAAAAACTCTTCAATAGGGTACTTTTTATTAACCGGTACTAAAATGTCACGCAGTGCGTTGTCTGGTGCGTGAAGTGAAATAGCAAGTGCTACGTCAATTTTTTCTTTTAATAAATCAAGAGCAGGCACAACCCCTGAAGTACTTAATGTTACGCGGCGCTTAGATAAACCAAAGCCCCAGTCGTCCATCATTAGTTCCATTGCTGGCACTACGTTTTTAAGATTAAGTAAAGGCTCGCCCATACCCATCATTACGACGTTAGTTACAGGGCGCTTTTCGCTATGACCATCAAGGCCTATATCTTTAGCTACACGCCAAACTTGACCAATAATTTCAGATACTTTTAAGTTACGGTTAAAGCCTTGTTGAGCAGTAGAACAAAAAGTACACTCAAGAGCACAACCCACTTGTGATGATACACATAAAGTAGCGCGCTCTTTTTCAGGGATCCATACAGCTTCTACTTCTTGGCCGCCTTCCAAAATAAGTGCGTACTTAATAGTACCGTCGCTTGCTTGTTGGCGAACTGTAATTTCTGGCGCTACAATTTCGCACTCGGCTTTAAGCTTTTCTTTAAGTTTTTTGTTTACGTTACTCATTTCGTCGAAGTTATCTACGCCAAAATGATAAATCCATTTCATCACCTGGTCACTACGAAACGGCTTTTCACCGAACGATGCAAATAACTCGCGCATTGCGTCTCGGTTTAAATCTAATAAGTTAATCTTTTTTTGCTCGGTCATGAAACAACCTCAATCGGTGACGGTGGAGATAAAAATTTACGAGGACGAATTGTACACAATTCACTCACTTTAATCATTAAGTAAAACATCATGAGTTTACTAATTAATACTTTACGTAATGACTAAAAAAGGGCCCGAAAGCCCTTTTCATTTTGTTAACGAATTCGAATTAACGAGTACGTGAACAAAGCTCTTCGTCAGCGAAGAAGTACGCGATTTCGCGAGCAGCAGATTCAACAGCGTCAGAACCGTGAACAGCATTTTCGTCGATGCTATCAGCGTAGTCTGCACGTAAAGTACCAGCTAGTGCTTCAGCAGGGTTAGTAGCACCCATGATTTCACGGTTTTTAAGAACAGCGTTTTCGCCTTCAAGAACTGTAACCATTACTGGACCAGATGTCATGAAAGATACTAAAGCACCGAAGAAAGGACGTTCGCTATGTTCTGCGTAGAAACCTTCAGCTTTCTCTTGTGAAAGGTGAACCATTTTAGCTGCAACGATTTTAAGGCCAGCAGACTCGAAACGGTTGTAGATAGCGCCAATGTGGTTTTTAGCTACTGCATCAGGTTTTACGATTGAAAAAGTACGTTCTAAAGCCATCTTTATGCTCCAATAATTTTAAGTAAAAGTGTGAATATTAACGGGCGCGAATTATACGCGTTTTAAGTGAAAAATCCTAATTTTATTAAAAACCAGTTTGATTGCAGTTTTGTGATCTCGATCAAATGTAAATTGCTAATCGAACTTATACTGCCGCGCTTATAAATTAATTAATCATACAACTGGCTTAAACCCAGTTCGATGTATGGAGCGCACATGTTACCAACTACCTCTTCAACGCCTTTTATTCCTGAATTACTATGCCCCGCAGGCAGTTTAAAAAACATGCGCTACGCTTTTGCTTATGGCGCAGATGCGGTTTATGCAGGGCAGCCTCGCTATAGTTTGCGTGTGCGCAATAACGAGTTTGACCTAGATACTCTGCAAGTAGGCATTAGTGAGGCGCATGCGCAAAATAAAAAGTTTTATGTGGTGTCTAATATTGCGCCGCATAACGCTAAAGTTAAATCGTATTTACGTGATATAGAGCCAGTTATTGCGATGCAGCCCGATGCGCTGATTATGTCAGACCCTGGTTTAATTATGCTTGTTCGTGAAAAATGGCCTGCGATGCCCATTCACTTATCAGTACAGGCGAATGCGGTAAATTACGCGAGTGTACAATTTTGGGCAAAGCAGGGAATTGAACGCGTTATTTTATCGCGGGAGCTGTCGCTCGAAGAAATAACCGAAATACGCACACTCTGCCCAGACACCGAACTTGAAGTATTTGTACATGGCGCACTGTGTATGGCATATTCGGGGCGTTGTTTGCTCTCTGGTTACATAAATAAGCGCGATCCAAATCAAGGCACGTGTACTAATGCATGTCGCTGGGATTACGATGTAAAACCTGGTGTTGAGAACGAAACTGGCGAAATGGTACATAAAATTGACCCCAAACAGATGATTCCTACACTGGGTGAAGGCGCGCCAAGCAACGATGTATTTATTCTAGAGGAACAAGGTCGCCCTGGTGAGTATATGCCTGCGTTTGAGGATGAACACGGCACGTATATTATGAATTCCAAAGATTTACGCGCTGTGCAATACGTAGAGCAGTTAACAAAAATGGGGGTACATAGTTTAAAAATAGAAGGGCGTACTAAGTCATTTTATTATGTGGCGCGCACTGCACAAGTTTATCGTAAAGCAATAGATGATGCCGCTGTGGGTAAACCATTTGATACTAGCTTATTTAAAACATTAGAAAACTTGGCGCATCGTGGTTATACCGAAGGCTTTTTAAAACGCCATGCCCACCAAGATTATCAAAACTATGAATACGGTCACTCTGTATCAACTAAGCAGCAATTTGTGGGTGAAGTACTTGGGCGCTGCGAAAGTGGATTAGTTGAAATAGACGTTAAAAATAAATTTTGTACTGGTCACTCTTTAGAGCTTATGACACCACAAGGTAACATTACTTTTACGCTTGAATATATGGAAAACAAAAGAGGCAAAAGTATTAGCGATGCTAAAGGCTCTGGTCATATTGTAAAAATCCAGCTAGATGAGGGCATTAACTTAGATCACGCTATTTTAATGCGTAATCTTGATGAGCACCAAGATACGCGTAATCCATTTAAGCAACCTAGGGCGTGTTGATCTTTGTGGATTGAAATTTGTTCAATCTAGGGACGATTTAATCGCGGCACGAGGTTTGTAACCTAGTGGGCTAAGTAAAAACCGAGCAACAAAGAGTTAATCGTCCCTAGAAAGAACCCAAAGGGCAGCGCATGTTTGGTATTTATGCTGCGTTATCGCCTATTCATGGGGAATAACCACACTACATAGGCTCTGCCTTGCCTAAAAACCAAACATACTGCTGCAAATTCACCCACGAAAGGTCAACACGCCCTAGTTAGCCTCTTCAGTAACTGCTCAAAGCTATTTTATTACCTTATATAATTTATAGAGTGGAGCTGAGCAGTTATGCCTATGACGCCCTTTACGAAAATTGCCTACCTGCATTTATGTAAATGCCATTCATGAAACCTATATTGCCAGTAATGCTTATTTATAAAATTTAAAAAGTAAATATACTAGTCTTACAAATTTAACACGTGTTGTTAAAGCGCTCAGCACAGTTACTCTATTGTTGTTTTTAAAGGAATCATTTTAGTATGTGGATAATTTTTGCATTACTCGCAACTGTTTTTTTTGGTGCTCGAGGAATAATGTACCAATGGACGTCGCAAAAAAAGATTAACCGTAATCTATTATTATTCGGTGTTTTTTTTGTAGGGTTCATAATCAGCGCGTTAGGTACTGTAATATTTGAACATACATGGTACGGCTGGGCAGATATTACGGTTGGGCTTGCTTTAGGCTTTGGATCTTTTGCGGCTAATGGATTTTTGCATAAAGGATTTTCAGTCGGAAAGGCGTCTTTAATTAGTATTCTATCGGGGCTAACGCCTTTATTTGTCCTTTTGTTTGCCTTTTTATTATGGCAAGAAACCTTAACCGTTATTCAATTAATCGGCTTTTTTATCATTTTTGGCGGTCTTTATATTATTCGCTACTCCAGCGATATCTCATTGAGTAATCTACAAGGTGCGCAATGGGGATTATTGGCTGCTCTGTCCTTTGCATTTAATGATTTAATGGGTAAGCAATCAACACTCCTTGAGGCAGATACATTCGCCACTTTAACGTCGATGTTCGGGTTTGGTAGCTTTCTCTTTGCTATTAGTTGGTTAGTAAAGCGCAAAAAAATGTTAGCAGAGCAAGGCGTTTCTCAAGGGCACTGGTCTGCTGGTAAAACGTTCTCGTGCGGGTTGCTTATTGGTTTAACGAATGTAGCAGGCATGGTTGCAATAATATCGGCCTTTGCAATTGGTAACACGGGGCTAGTGTCGGCAATTTCGGGGATGAATATTTTAATTATTTTATTGTACTCACGCATCATCCTAAAAGAGTCTTTTACACGCCAAGAAGTTATAGGATTAACAACGGCATTTTTAGGTGTAATTGTACTAAGGCTTAGTTTTTAAAAGTCGAATGAGCTTAACCACTTTGCTGTAAAAAGCATACACTGCTACATATTAGTAAAGTGTTGCAGTGTATGCTCTATCAGTAAACGCACTCGATAAGGGATTTGTTTTCTGTCGCGATAAAGCATAGAAAATGGCTGCCCTTTGCTTTGCCAATCAGGAAGAATGCGTTTAAGCTTTCCGGCTTTAATAAGTGGTAATGCTATATAATCAGGGATGTAGCTAATACCCACACCAGACTCAACGGCTTGTTTCATCATTTGAATTTCATCAACTTCCAAACGAACATGTGTGTTTGGATTAAGACTGTACTCTTCGCTCGTTTGCTGATTGTTTAATTGCCACGGAACCAACCCAACGCACGTGATTTTTGGGTGCTGCTCTAATTGTTTAGGATGAGTGATGGATTGATAATCATGGTCAGGGTGAGCACAAAGCACATTATGAGTAAGTTTAAGCTCTCTAATAACCCAATTATCAATGGCAGGGTTTCTTACTCTAAATGCTATATCAATCCCTTCTTTTTCAATATCAATAAGGTTGTTTGAAAAGCGTAAATCTAGTTGAATATCGGGATACTGCAGTAAAAAATCACAAAAAATATCACTTAAAAAATGTTTACCCATGTAAATGGGGGCACAGATCCTAATTTTCCCTTTAGGTTGGTCTTTTTCATCACAAAGTGCTTGCTCGATACACTCTGCTTCGTCAAATAACTTGCGATAGCGGTCGTAATATAACTCGCCAGTATGCGTTAGCGTTACTCGATGGGCATCTCGATTGAGTAGCGTTAATTGAAGAGCTTGCTCTAATAGACGTATTCTGCGGCTTAAGGTTGATAGTGACATATCAAGATTTGCTGATGCTTTTTTAAAGCTACCTAGTTTTACTATGGTGCAAAAGTAACGTAAATCATCGAGAGAATAACTAGCTGCCATCAGAACTACTTTATTGTTTAGGATGTAGGCAATATTAACAGCGACGCTTTAAAATTTCATTAGAGATTAAAGGGGGGAGAACTGAAATTAGGCAATCAAATTTTATGTGATTTTAATTTAATAACTCTTAAATAAGGGGACTGGTAAATAACGTAACTCAATCTGTTCATCTAAATAAATTAAAAGTAGTTTTAAATCGTTCTTGTTAGAGCCGTCGAAATTGATTTAGAAATGTTGATTAGAAATAAAATTGCCGCTGTCTTTTTAGTAGTACAAATAAAACGATACTTTTAAAAATTAAAACCTCGGCGCTAGTAAAGTAAGCAGCGAGGTTTTATAAATAGCTCAATATTATTAGCTTTATACAATTAACGACCCGTTAAATGCTTATTCATGGCGTACGTGTTATCAAGCTGTTGCTCTATTAAATTAATCGTTTTTTTATTTACGTCTAATGCTTTAGCTGTGTCTTTAAAGTTTAAAATAATCTCTGCTATTTCAGATATTATAACTTGTACTTGTTTCCAGTTAGCATAACCGGCCGCAGAGGCCAGCTTTTGAATCGCTTTTAGTGGCGGGTTTTTTCCAAATCCAGCAAACGAAGTAGCATGCTCGTTAAAAGGATGAGGACTAAAGGTTACATCATAAAAAGGGGCTAAATCCCACTCACCAGAATCTTCTTGTAAAAAAGCCCAGTTTTTACTGTGGTCATCTTGATTACAGCTAAATAAATTAAACATAGCCCGACGAAATTGTAATTGCCCTGCAGCAGGTGATTTGCATAAAACACGGCTCGCTTTAATTAAATCCTCATAATCTAATGTAGGTGTGCGAAAATCAGCATCTAGCAAGCCGCATGCACTGTGCATATGTTTGCAGCCCATTTTATCACCCATTAATTTAAACCTATCGAATCGTTTTAAGGCAAGCCATTGCTTTGCACCGGTCCCTACTGGGGCGGGTACCAGTAATCTTTGAGGAGGGTTTAATCCCGCTTGTTCAGCTAAATCCAAATACACAGCTTCACATAACCCTTCCTCATGTCCTAAAGCGAGGTTTTTGGATGTAAATTTTATTAACCAAGCATCATCATTTGTTTTAGGCTTTGTTCTACATTCTTGTATATTATTGTTAGGAAAATAAATTTGAGCTTTAGGGCGTGCACCGCCGGAGCTACCAGCAGCCACTAACGCAGAAAGTACTTCTTCTGTTTGTCCGTCAAATATTGCTTGGGCTTGTTGACCTAATGTAGCAAGACCAGCTTCATCGTCATTTGTGCCATCATAATGAGTTTCAGGTGTAAACGATAATGCGCCCATAGCCGAATGGCCAATAAAAGATAAGCGGTCCATAGCGGTAACAAAGTTAGGCATTATATTATTTTGTCTGAAGACACGATCCTGCAGTAGTAACCCCCACCCATCAGGTAAACAATCAGAAAAGACTCCATGCAATCCATTATGTGGGCTTTTAGGTGCTAACTGAACATCTCTATTGAAGGTGAGTGAGAATGGCGAAAGATTACCGTATGTGTCTAAATAGCCTTGATCGAATTGAAAGTAAACACCTTGCCTATTTTGAGCAAGGACACCAACCATTAACTCTGATGAATCTGATAGTGTACGTTTTACTTCTAGTTTTTCTATTGGTTTAAAGGCCATTGTTTAATACCTGATCAATAGACGTTGGTGCATTCTTACCTTGAGTTGGCGCTTTTGTTAATTCATATAAACGAGTTAAGTCGTCGAGAGATTGCCATAAAAGTAATAGCTGCCTGAATGAAATGTGCCCTGTAACCTCAAACTTTTTTATTGTAGAAGCAGGTACCGTACTTTTTTTAGCTAACGCTTCGCGTGACATATTTGCTTTTTTGCGGCGTTCTTTTAGATGCTCAGCAAAAGCTAGCTGCACATCACCTTCGCTTAATAATAAATAATTAATAATAGAACCTCCAAAAAGACACGTGTGTATCTAAAATGGATTTTAAATAGGATTAATGGATACTATAATGTCTATTTTATTAAGAGTAAAGCATTTAAAATGTGTTAATGCCGAGCAAAGTCGATACTGGCTAATCTCATTTAGGTTCTCTAAACAATAGAATGTAAATCAAATTAAAAGCGTCAAAAAATTAAAACGCATATTAGCGTTTTTTTACTCCTCATCATAAAGTGCCTTTTAGGGATCATTAAGTGGCATTTAAGGCCTTAAAGTGACTTATTGGTCACTTTAACTACCATCGGTTATATCCATAAGTTAAGTATCGTTTTTACTTAATCTATTTTCTTAGCTTGTTTATTTGTCCTTAAAGCAAAGCGGCCAATTCTGCGGCGCATTTTTAGTGTAGTCATTTTTATAATGCCAAAACTCATATTGTGATATTTTAAAAGTCTGATGCAGTAAATGTAGGCTTAAATTAGGCTCTTGCTATGAACATTTGTGATGATATTTTTGAAACTGTATTAGCGTTAAATAAGCCTAATAACAGCGAAGCTGACAGTGATTATAACCTCAACTTAAAAGAGGTTAATTGGGCTCACTACCTCAGTATTTCAACTAATGAAAAGTTAGTTCTTTTAGAAAAGCTTGGCAATTTTGATTTAGTAAAATCGCACTTTAAAATATGATACTCAAAATGTTCACTTAATCGCAGTAACAAACACCAAAATAACTAAAAGTTCAGGCTTAAGAGTTACAAATTGTATTATGACGCGCTTTGATTCGGTATATACCCCAACGGGTACTGCTGATCATGTAATGTTCAAACAAATACTCGCGAGTACAAATGTCCTGATTACAGATTTTCATAAAGGGGGGAGTGATGGGCGTTTTTGGAGCTCAAGAATTAACACCGCATTCGAATTAGGGCACTTTGTGTACTCTTTAGATCGTGAAAAAAATGAAATTTTTCATGCTACTGACCTAAAACATTTCAATGCTCATATTCACTCAATGGAAATTAAATACTCAGACCCACAGAAACTTAGGCTAATTATAGCTGATAGGTTAATTGATAATATTTAAAGTGACGCGTTCTATGCTAAATTGCATTATTACTTTTAAATTATTATGCACTTACAGATTTTTAAGCATCTATGTGGGTATTTTCCCCTAGCTTTGCTGGTCGACATGCAAATTAGTTAAATAAACTCTAATCTAGTTTAATACGAAAATGCGGCTAACTTGCTAAGTTAGCTAGCGGAGCAATTTTACAGGTAGCAATTATGGAAAGCCTTTTAGTCAATTTAAGAAAATACCGCCCTAGAGAAAATAATGATCCCCTTGAAAACTTTATAACAGAAGCATTTGCTTGGTTACTGCGCAGTAATAGTGAAGCTTTAAATGCTTTACTTGATTGTATTAATGAGCATTTAATTCCACCAATAGATCTGCCTGAAAGTGACGTCTATATATCTACACAAGAGAATTTTGCTAACAAGTTTCCTGATTTAGTTATCAGCTGGCAAGGGTGTACACTTGTCTTTGAGCATAAAGTGCATTCAGAGCTTCATAAAAATCAATTACAAAATTACCGAACATATGCATCTACGATTTATGATAATTATAAAGTCATTTTAATAACAGCTACTCCTTTTCAGCACGCTCAAAGTCCAGATGTAGCATTATGTTGGCAGGATATTTATCATTGTTTTAAAAACTTAGTTGAAAAAATAAGTGATGAGCATGCAAGTTGGGCAATAGAGGATTTTTTATCTTTATTAAAATCAGAAGGACTTGGACCCAGGAATCCAATGAATCGCTTCTCAATCGCTAATTATTTAGAAGCTGTACAGTTTATTGAGCAAGTAGACTCTGTTTTTAAAACGGCTCAAGAACGAGAGTGGCCACTACAAAATATTGGTATGGAGCCTGTTTTTAAGCGCCAAGGCACAGAGTCTAGGGTTGGATTAGAGTTTTGCCCTATTGTTAAAAAGAAGAGACAATGGCTGCCTGGTGTTTTCTGTGGAGTATTACTTAGTGGCGCGGACCACGGAGTGAAGGAGTTTATAAATAATGAATTAAAACTTTGTTTAGTATTTGATTTTAATCGCACGGGACAAGCACTAATTAAAAATTCAGCACATTACACTCGCTTTAAAGCTGACTTAAAATTATTAGTTGATGATTGGGAGTTTTTAGACACGGCTTTAGAGCCAAGAGCGAAATATAATAAATGGCACCCAATTGTTATTTTAAAACCCATGTTACCATTTTTTGAACATGCTGAAACCCATGAAAAGCAAGTTGATATAGTGCTAAAAATATTTTCAGAATTGCAGAAACGTCTAACTGAACAACCTAACTTTATAAAGTTAATGGAAGAGCTTACCACTACAGAGCCTTAGTTATAGTTTTTTTTTATTTCATTTAGATAGTATGACCTAACTTCAAATTAACGTTATTTTATAAATTTAAATGGCTTATTTAATGTGCGATTTATAAAGTTAAAAGATCTTTTTTATGCTGACTCATCGTCATAACTCAATTTTAGAGTTTGTACCTACAAGTCCATCAAGTATTTCAGTGAAACAACTGCAAGATGATTTATCACAATGCGGTGTAGAATTATCAACTCGTATGCTGCAACGCGATCTCCAATCACTTTACGAGCAAGGTTGTTTTGGGCTTGAAAAAGATACGCGTAGTAAACCGTATGGCTGGTCTATTAATGGGCAGTGGCTAGGCGGTAACGCAAAAATAATGAGTAGTGAAGTGGCTGAGCATTATTTATTGTTAGAGCAGTTACTACCGCAATCAGTCCCGAGTGACGTTAAGCAGTCAGTGCATATCAAAGCAGAGCAGGCTCTTAAACGTTTTAATGGTCATGTGCCCAATTGGCTTGCAACCCTTTCAAAACCTTCCTTAAAAGTGAATATCGATACTCAGTTAGTTGAGCAAATTGAGCATGCAATTAAGCACAACCGTGCTGTGAGTGCTGAGCTTTTTAGAGTACTTTATGATGAGGCACATTGGCTAAAATTTGCTGAATTGAGTTTTTATAATTTAGTTGAACAAGGTGGCGTTTTAATGGCGCAGTTTATGGTGGGGTCGCTTCACGATAAGTGCTACCAGGTGCCGGTTTATCGCATTCGCAATGTTCATATTCTGCAAAAGACACGACGTGAGCCAAGTGCCGAGCAATTAAAATCGTTACGCAGCGCGATTAACAAAGGCATGTCGCAAGAAGCGATTGAGTTAATTGTAAAAGTACCCAGTCACTCTGCGGTTAACCAAGGGTTTATTGAGCTTGGCGAGCTGACGAAAAAGCAATATATTGACGATAAAAACGTATTACTGACTTACCAAACTATTGATACTGAACAACTAACCGATGAGCTATTTCAATGTGCTCATTGGCTTGAGGTTATTAAACCTGAAAAGCTGCGGCAAAGAATTGTTCATAAGCTTAAAGCGGCTACTGCAAACTACCTTTGATTAATTTAAAGTTTAGGTGCGTCAAAAATTGACGCACTTATTTGTTATGCTCCTTTAAAAGTTAAGGAGTGATTATGTTTCAATTAATTCAACAAAATGATGGTTTATTAATCGGTGTATTTGGCATTGGTGGGTGTGGCTGTAATACGCTTAACAGTATTTTTGAACAACGCGAGTCTGAGCAGGCGCACTTGTACAGCGTTAATACCGACAAAGTGGTGCTTGAGCATACGCAAAGTGATGAAGCGGTACTTATAGGTGCAGAGCTCACTCATGGTTACGGTGCTGGAGCAGACCCTAAAGTTGGGCTGCAAGCCGCGGAAGAAAGTAAAGAGCAGCTTTTAACGCTTATTAATGGTTGCGATATCATTCTGTGTGCAACAGGGTTAGGTGGTGGTACTGGGACTGGCGCTAGCCCTTACATTGCACAACTTGCTAGTGAGCAAGGTAAACCCATTATATTTGTTGCTACATTGCCATTTAGTAGTGAAGGCGAGTTCAGAAGCAATATAGCTCATACCGGCCTAAATGATCTAAAAGAACATGCTAATGCTGTTATTACACTCCCAAATGATCAACTTATTGAAGTGCTAGGTAACGATATAGGATTATTCGATGCGTTTAAACACTCAAACCAAATACTTCATTCACTGATAAAATCATTGATAGACATGCTTTGTTTTCAAGGTTTGATCAACGTTGATTTGAATGATTTTGCCAAAATTATGGACTGCCAGGGTGATGCAGTACTAGGTGTTGGTAAATGCGATGAAGAAAGCGAGCTCACTACTGCGCTTGATGGTGCACTCAATAACCCGTTAGTTAATCAAGTTGATATGTCATCAAGTACCGGTGTAATAATACAAGTAAATTGCAAAGATGAAATTTCACTGGGTAATTATAACCTCATTACCGATACAGTGCGCCAGCAGGTAAGCCTAAACGCTTTAGTTATTTGTGGTGTTTCAAAAATTGAAAACTTAGCAACCAATTATGAGCTACTGGTTATTGCTACGGGCGCGAGTTCAAAAATGATACTTGATGACACTACAAATGAGTCAAGCTCTAAAGTAGTCGCCACTAAGCCAAAAGCATCTGATATTTTTGATATCCCTGCTTTTATAAGAAATCAATCTGCACCACCTAGTAAAAGCTCTTTATAGGTTTTGTAAGCAAAGAAAAAGTTGTATTGCAATATGTAAGCGCTACTCTAATATTTCCAAAGGGCGGCTCTTTTTAAGCTTTTGGGTTTGCTGAACTATATTACCCCAGATAGTGGAATAAGCACTTATTGTGCTTTTAACTTTGACGATAAATGTATTTGAATTATCAAATTTAAAAAATGACTTTTTTGTCGTTTTGTTTTTTAACTTAGCCTGGATTTTTACTTCTTTAAGTATTTCCTTCTCAAATAGGGAAAAGTTTTTATAAAGTGCCTTAATATCAGTGTCATATATTTTATTCGAGTGGTCATAATGTTTACTCATCGGATCGTGGTCTGAAACAGAGTGATGAAGCATTTTTTTAGACTCAATTTCAGCAATTGTTGATGACCCAATTTTTTTAGTTAGCACTTCTTTCATATGTGATTTTAAAAAGCTGCGCAGTAGTGTTGGAAATGCTCCGGCTGAGCCTTTTATATTTATGTTATCTCGCGAGGCCGCTACCATGTTTTTTGGTGCATGATACTTAAGTGCTCGGTTTAAACTCTCTTTACTAATGGGTTTTGAGTCGTCTTTAACCTTGCAAAATAAGTAGGTGCGGTTTATGTCTGGGTTTAATTTTAACTCTTGTTGTATTGTTTTTTTCATCTCGGGTGTGAGTTGTATTTTAAACTCTTTTTGGTTTTTCATAGCACCGCGAGTGGTATGAGTTGTTTCAGGAAACGTTAAAAATTTAGGATTATCTAAATCATCTATATACGATAGACGAAGGTTGCAAATATTTATGGGTCTTAGCCCAGTAAACATCATCAGTAGTACCGCATTTATTAATGTATTATTTTTAGCTGTTTTTAGGTTTATGTATAGCTGAGAAATTAGAGATATATCAGTATATGCCTTACAAGGAATAGGCTTCGCCGTTCTAGAAGATATATAATTATTGTCTACTTCTAGGAATGGATTAGTGCCATTATTATATTTATTTTTTGCGAACACCCACAGCTTTTTCATTTGCTCGCATAGCTTAGCCACATGCGGACCACTTTTCTCTGTTAACAGTTGGTCAAGCGTTGCTTCTATTATCTCAGGCGTAATAGTTTGAAATAACGTATTTTTACCAAAGGCATTTTGAATTGCATTAAGGTAAGAGGTGTATGTTGTTACTGTGGTTTCAGCTAACTTGCTAGGGCTATGCTTATTAATTGACTGTAAGTTTTCTATTTGTTTGCTCACTACAAATTCAAATGTGTGACTAGAGGTGTTCTTTTTGTATATTTCAGCTGCTTTTAATTTCGCTGCTGAAAAACTCATATTATTAGAATCACCAAGCTTTGTGTTTTTTATTCCATGTTCTTTTTTAAAATGAGTAAAAAATTTAATAATGCCATCATGCTGGAATACAATTCTTATTTGATCTTTAAGCTGATACTTTGAAAGTCTTCTTCCTTTTTCTTGCGCCAATATAATAGTCGCAAGACTGGCTAGCTCTTCCATTGACTCGTCATTGTACGGTGGCTTAAATGCATTAAATTCAGCCATGCAAAGGTCACGACTTTCGATCGTAACCTCACATGGTTTTATTGAATTTAATACTGATGTTGCCATTAATAGAAAAACCTTAAAAAAGTTAAAATCATCAAATAATTGACGAGGTATCGCTCTAATAAGGCAATGATATGAAATTAATTTTTTTTACAAAAACTTTGGTAAGTCGAAATTAAACTTTTTTAATTATTTTTTGCTTTGGCTTTGGCTTCTTGGTCACTTAAATACCTCTCAACGACAGCTCTTCCCTCTGCTGTTAAGATCAAATCTTTTGCTACTCTACTCGTATCACCAAGTGGCTGATTAATGAAGTTTACATAACCGCGCTTGTAAACTAGATGTGCTTTAATCCTATCTCTCAAGGCTTTTTTATCGTTATTTTCTTTTAGGTTTTTAGCCTGTTTACTCTGCATTCCTGTAAGTCTTAGCTTCTGATTTTCAAGCTCTTTAGCTCTTTTTAAAATACTGGCTTCATGAATTTTGAATACATTAAATTTGAGCTTTGTTGAAGTGCCAAATAGTTCTTCAGATTTATCATAGTTTAAGCCGTTTGGATCGTCTTCTTTTCTTAGGTGATGAAGCGCGAGTCTTGTGAGTTCCTCAGCGTGTTTAAAATGATAGCCGTTGGTAACCATAATCGCTTTTGCGTTGGATTTAAAAAAACTTCGGCACATTGTGCAAAATGCACCTGCAGATCCTTTCATTACAATATTTCTTTTATCTCCTTTTACTGCATCAACAGGGGAGTAATCTTTGATGATTTTGTCCAGCGACCTTTTAGCAAATGGTTTGTTAAGATCGCGAGGCTGAAGAAATATGTGAACAGGGTTACAGTTAGGGAGCGCATTTTCCATCCAGGCTCTTTGCTCTAAAATAATGGCGCGCATGGCTTTGGTTAAGGGCAGCTTATATTCTTTTTGGTTTTTCATTTCTCCACGAACCCCAACAACAGATGCGGGAAAGGTAATTAATGTTGGGAAGTCGATACTATTGAGCCACTCCCACTTCATTTGTGGAATATTGATAGGGCGTATGCCTGTTAATATCATAAATCGAGCAGCATTTTTCTGATGTACATTAGGGGCTGCTGCGAGGTTTATCCATAATTCAGCTATCGAATCTAAGTCTGTATAAACTTGGCAAGGACGAGGGCTTTCTACACGGTCAGATACGTAAAAGTCATCGATATCAGCTGCTGGGTTTTTACCTGAGTTAAATTTGTTTTTAGCAAATCGCCATACTCTTCTAATTTGTGCAAAAAGCTCGATTGCTTGGTTATTGGACTCTGCCATGATAATTAAATCTACAATTTTTTCTAACTCTCCTGCTGTAAGAGACTGGAATGCACGCTTAAGCGGAAAATGATGCCTAAGCTTTTTTATTCTACATTGATATGTTCTGAGCGATGAAGCTGCAAACTTGGTGGGTGCGTTGTTATGGCGCTCTATTAGACTTTGTTCATAAGCATCAAACACTGTTTTAATATTATGATTATTTAAAATGCCATATTTCATTTGTTCAGTGAGCTTACGCGCTTTTGCTATTGTTAATTCAGGTGCTTCACCTAACTTGGTATTAGCTATGCCAGATGATTTAGGGAAGTTAGAGTAGAAAATAGCAGCGCCAGACTTGGTGAAAATTAGTCGAATATGGTGTTGCGCTTCGTATTTCGATAACCTTTTAGTCCTACTAGGTTTAAAGCCTTGTTTATAAGTGCTTTTTTCTTCAAAAAATATGATGTGTTGAGCCAGCGTAGCACACCGATTTATGTGCTGCATAGAAAATGGCGGTTTGAGCTGGTTCCATTCTAGTTTTGCTTTCGTATATTGAGCTTTGTTAAGCGTTGATAAAGAGTACTTCACTTTGTTATAACCTATATAAATAAAGGCCTCGCGGCGATTTTTATTGATTGAGATCAACAAAGCAACAGAGAAAAATAGGCATAATTCGCGGCTGTAATTTACACCTAAAAATAAAATGGTGTGTTACGAATGTGTGCTACGATTAAATAAAAAATAAAGGTTTTTTATTGAACTACACTTGTATGAAAAGTAGTCAAAAAAAATTTCATTTAAATCTATGTTTATGTTTTATAATGATTTTAATTGAAGGGGCTTAAAAGTGGCTTTACTCATAAATAGTAAATGCATTAACTGCGATATGTGTGACCCAGAATGCCCTAATGAGGCTATTTATATGGGCGCGAAGATATACCAAATTGATCCCCAAAAATGTACTGAGTGTGTGGGGCATTACGATAAACCTACATGCGTAAGTGTATGTCCAATTGACTGCATAAAGCCCGATCCTAATAAGCGTGAAAGTTTAGATGAGCTGGCTGATAAGTTTGTGCTGTTGACTAACTTATAACTTGTTCAGGTATTTTGCTAAGCCGCTTTTACTATAGGTTAAAAGCACTACCTACATTACTTATTTAGCTTGCAGCTAAAGCCCGCTGTCATGCATTTTTAGTTTCAATCAAATCTCATTACCTTCATTAATTATCAACTATATTGTGTTACCTTAAGGCTTTATAAACTCAAGTATTAATCTAAGTTTTAGATTGCATTCTATAGGAGTCTATTTTGGATATAGGTATTAACGCTATTCAGGCTGTATCTTCAAAACGAACAATATTTATTAATGATGAGTGCCGAGTATTTGTAATTGGCGATCTTGATGGTGATTTACCTGCCTTAAAAAACGCACTTAATAACGTAAATTTTAACCCTGAAAGAGATACTTTGTTTTGCCTAGGCGATTTTGTTGATCGCGGGGATAAAACATATGACTTATTTACATACTTACAAGCCATTAGGGCATGTATGATATTAGGTAACCATGAGCATTTAATGTTGGAATCATTATTAAGTAATGATAAAGCGGCTTTTAAATTATGGACTGACAATGGTGGCAATTGGCACAAGTCGGTATCGAGAGAAAAGCTCAGTGTTATGTGCGATGAGTTACTAACTAAACCGCTTTCAATAGTACTTGAATATCGCGGCTATAAAATTGGTTTATCTCATACATTTGCACAATCGTGGGATTGGGAAAATTACCCTGATGATAAGTCGGTGATTGTCCAATCTCTATTGTGGGATCGTGAAGTAGTTAAACAAAATAAGGTAGTTAAAAGTCATGGAGTCGACTTTACAATACATGGACATAACTCAACTAAAGCACCTTTTTGGGTGGGCAATAGTTACCATATAGATACCAATTATCTAGGAGGAAAGCCTACACTCTTAGAACTTTCAGAGGTTATTGCTTCGCTTAATAAATCCAACGCTATTTAGCATTGTCACTTTTCAAATATTATCCGGCAGTTTTTCTTTTTAAAGTATAAACTGCCGACTACCGCATCAAATTACCCCCTTCGTTTTTTGTATACACTTAATGATGATTTGTGCGCTGTAGTTATTTCATTAAGCTATTAAATACCACAAAGCCGCTCTTAGTTTTTTAATTGAGAGCTGCTCTGATGTATGGGTTGGATTTTAACTTTCATTTAATAGGTATAAATACTATTAAATGAGACATTTATTTAATTTAATATTGTTGGTTAACAAACGGTTAAGTTTGGCTGTGTAAGATTGGGTGCAATTTTTGCCATTACGTAAATAGTTTACGTAAAAGGACTAACTTCTCGCTTTAGTTTTACGAGCAGATTTAAATGGAACAGCCTCTCACATGATAGCAACAAGTATAAACTCTTTTCCTTTTTCAACGTTTTGTAAGTCATCACTTTATATATCAATATTTTCTGCTTTGGGTTCTACGTGTGCTTTTGCAGCGCAAGAAAACTCGCAGCACACAAAAGATATGGAAGTAATAGAAGTACGTGGTATCCGTTCAAGCATGGCCGAAAACTTAGATGTAAAACGTATGTCTGGCTCTGTGGTTGATGCAATTACCGCTGAAGATATTGGAAAATTCCCTGATAAAAACGTTGCAGACTCTCTTCAGCGTTTACCCGGTGTGGTAATTGAGCGTGACGGCGGAGAAGGTTCATCAGTTAGTATTCGTGGTTTATCGTCAGAACTTACCTTTACACAGCTTAATGGTAATTTTATTGCGTCTTCCCCGGGGGAGCCTTCGCGTTCGTTTGATTATGCTTTGTTACCGTCTTCAATGATTGAAAGCGTAGAGGTTTATAAATCGCCAGAAGCACGCTTAGATGAAGGTGGGGTTGGTGGTACTGTATTAATGCATAGCCGAAAACCTCTGAGTATGGATGCAAACTCAGGTGTATTTAATGTAGAGAGTACTTACGCTGATGTTACAAAAGAGTACGAACCGCAGTTTACGGGTTTATATTCATGGAAAAATGACGACGAAAATTTTGGTATATTAGTTGGTTATACATATCAGGAGCGAACAAACAGAACGCTTTCGGGCGGTACTGATGCCAATGTGTGGCGCTATACTGGCACTGGGCAACCTACAGATATAAACGGTAACGCAGTTGATAACAATAATGGTTGGGATGTTATTAATGATGCAGGCGGTAATAGTTACGATGGTGTTTGGTTTCCGCAAGTTGTGCGAGGTTCAGTTCTTAACGAAAAACGTGAGCGCGAAGGAATTCAATTTAGTACGCAATGGCGACCAACAAATCGTTTAGAGCTTGGATTTAATTACTTTGGCTTTACACTCGGTCAAGACAGAACAGAATCTGTGATTGATATACCTGAGTGGTCTTTAAATTCTGATTTTTTAACTGATGTAAATCTTGATGAATCGGGAACTACTGTTACTGTTATGCAATACGATGCAATACGATGCAATGGCAAGCGGAACTGAAAGTGATATGCAGTTTCCGTGGATGCGCGGCAGTTATGTACGTGAAGAATCTACCTCAGATACTTTTGATTTTAATTTAACCTATGAAGGCGATAATTTTAAAGCGCGTTTTGTTGTCGGTAATACAAAATCAGAAGGGGGGCCGGAAGAAAGCTGGGAAGCCGCATATAAAAGCTCAAACGCGGGCGAAAACGCAGCCACTATTCAAAATGCAGCTCAAACGGCAGGCTGGTCACTCAACCAAAACAATGTGTCACTTAATATTGACCCTAATACATTAACTAACTTACAAAATGGAATTGGAGGCGGTCGTGATGCGGGCTCTTCAAACTCAAGTTTTGTACGCAGTGAGCTTGAGGAAGATTATTACCAAGCTGATGTGGATTTTTATGTTGATTGGGGCTTTTTAAAAACAATTAGAACCGGTGTTAAATACCGTAACTCAAGTCTTCATCGTGAAACTGGTAATACTTTCTTTTTAGATCCCAATTTCAACATAGCTGCAGGCGAAGCAAGCGAGCAAGGTATTACGCGTTTTGATAGTTACCAGTGGAATGGCGGTATGCCGTTAGCTCAAAATGTATTTACAAGTGAGAGCAATATAGTACGCGGGTTTGATATAAACCAAATGCCAAGTATCGATTGGAACAAATATCGCGATATGGTCACTGCTAATTATGTACCTTATACACGTATTGAAGATAACTTTGTTTACGATATAGAAGAAAAAATATCTGCTTTTTATATTCAAGGCGATTTTGAGTTTAGTGAAGTAAGAGGTAATTTGGGCGTGCGTGTTGTGCAAACAAAAACACTTACTTCATCTACTGACTTATATACCTACCAATTAGATCACACAAATGACGAAACAGGCGAGCCAGTAACGGGTGACGCACGCTTTGTAGAAGACTATCAATTAGTCACTCAAAAAAACAAAGACACTCAAATATTACCAAGCTTTAATATAGCGTGGGATGCAACCGACAATTTAGTTATTCGTGGGGCAATCGCAAAAGTAATGTCTCGTCCTGATTACAGCGATTTAGGTGCGCAGCAGCGTATTACATTTGTATCGGATGAATGGGCAGATGATAGAGCTGCATTTAATGAACAGCCAGGTTTTAGCGGTAGTGGCGGTAATAAAAACTTGAAACCATTTGAATCAGTTCAAGCAGATTTATCTATTGAGTATTATTACAGTGAGGGTTCTGCTGTTGGATTGGCACTTTTTCATAAGAAAGTAGATAACTTTGTTGTGCCACTGGTAATAGATGCAGAGCAAAACTTTGCCGGTAAAAATAATATAGTAGATGCAGGAACCATTAATATAGCTCCGTATAGTACTGTGGGAAATGGTACCGATGCAGTATCTAAAGGCGCGGAGATATTTATTCAGCATGCGTTTGATAATGGTTTTGGTTTTTATGCAAACTACACCTATAACAAAACCAACAAAGCAGATGTAACAGTAAATGGTGAAGAGTTTGGTCAGTCAGCATTAATAGGTAGTGCAAAGTATCAGTACAACACCTCTGTTTATTATGAAGGTGACGCTTTTAATGTGCGCGCTTCATATAACAAACGAGGGGAGACAGTATTAGGTCTTAATAGTGGGTTAAATGTATATCAAGATCCGTACGAGCAAGTTGACGTTAATGCATCGGTTAATTTGTATGAAGGGCTAAGCTTAACAGCTGCTGTTATTAATTTAACTAAGTCGGAATCGGTAACGCGTTTAGGTGATGATACAGATGCACGATTACTTAACTCGAGCTATTCGGGTAGGCGCTATTACGCAGGCTTTAATTACAGCTTTTAATTAATGACATACGCAATATTTTATCGAAAGCCAACTGACTAACTTTAGTTGGCTTAACCTAACAGAGCTAAATAGTATAATTTTATGTATGCATATAGTTTTGCCGCTCATACATAGATTATTTAATAGGCAGGAAAAGCGTCGCAGCCCTTTATTTGTATAGCTTTCATACTAAATTCATTTAATTGTCAAAAAGCTGAAATAAAACATTGACCCCCGCTCGAATCTCCCTATAATGCGACCCCACTGAGACGGGAAACGCCAACGCATAGCGAGGCAGGAACAACTCATAGAGTTAAATAAAACTTCGGTTTTAAATCTTCCAAAAGAAAGTTTAAAACAAAGTGTTGACTCTAAAAATAAAGGGTGTATTATTCGCATCCCTTGAGACGCTAAAGCGACTCAAAACGTTCTTTAACAATATAAAGCAAT
>NZ_JBBMQZ010000027.1:0-64027 GCF_038900275.1 Pseudoalteromonas sp. AS71
CTGTGCCGAATAATTACCTAAATAACTATTCTGTTGGTCACTCAGTTTTCAATTGAGACTCTAATTTGTTTGCCTCGCTACTTGCTCAATAAAGAACGAAGTAGCTTGGCTGTTAGAACTCAACCTGTACGAGTGCCCACACAGATGATTGCTTTATATTGTTAAAGAACGTTTTGAGTCGCTTTAGCGACTCAAGGGATGCGAATAATACACCCTTTATTTTTCGAGTCAACACTTTGTTTTAAACTTTCTTTTGGAAGATTTAAAACCGAAGTTTTATTTAACTCTCTGAGTTGTTCCTGCCTCGCTATGCGTTGGCGTTTCCCGTCTCAGTGGGGTCGCATTATAGGGAGATCATATTTTTACGCAAGCACTTTTTTAAAGAAAAAGTAAAAAAAGATGCTGTTCGGTTAGTATCTGAACTAAACACCCTGAAACTGATAGTTTTGTAACCAAACAGTGCACTGTATGGTACAAAAATCACCTTGCTGATACACTCAAATACTAATAATCATGATCTAAAAGGTACTAACTATGGCAATTCGTTCTTATAAAGGTGTTACTCCTTCATTTAATACGTCTGTTTATGTTGATGATTCATCGGTTTTGGTTGGTAACATTACTTTAGGTGACAATAGTAGTGTGTGGCCGTTAGTAGCTGCACGTGGTGATGTTAACTATATACGTATTGGTGAGCGTACAAATATACAAGATGGCAGTGTATTGCATTTGTCTCGCGCAACTAAAAGCAATCCTGATGGTTACCCACTTATTATAGGTGACGATGTAACTGTTGGTCATAAGGTAATGCTGCACGGATGTGTATTAGGGAACCGTATACTTGTAGGTATGGGCGCTATTATTATGGATAACGTGGTTGTTGAAGATGATGTAATTATTGGCGGCGGCTCTTTAGTGCCACCAAACAAACGTTTAGAGTCTGGTTACTTATATGTAGGAAGCCCAGCTAAGCAAGCCCGCCTTCTTACAGAGCAAGAACTTACCTTTTTAAAAATATCTGCCGATAACTATGTATTACTTAAAGATGAATACTTAGCTGAAATCGCTAACTTAAGTTAATAAGCTTACTTCAATTTGGCCTGCCGAGTTATAGCTCTCCTCTTCGATGAGTTCCTCGGCACGCTCCTCATAATCAAAACGGTACTTTTCAAAATACTCTGTTGCATGGCTTTCGTCTGTTAATTTAAGTGTATTTACTTGTATTACACACTCCACCAGCATGCCACTAACTTGTGCAAAAAATACTAACTGATGATCAGGCTCTCTAAATTCTAGCCTATCTATAAATTGTATTGCCTGATTCATTTAAGCACCCCTTGTTTAAGCGCATCCACTACGGGAAGTATTTTTGGCATTTTATTACGCCATACATAATATGCTTGAGCAGCTTGACCAACTAACATTCCACTGCCATCTAAAAGCTTAGCGTTAATATTATGCTGTGCAACCCAATTCATAAAAATGGTATTTTGCAGTGAATAAAACATGTCATAAGCTACTTCACAGTTAGTTATGTGTTTTTCATCAAGAGCTGGAAGCTCATCATTCATACTGCTAGATGTAGAGTTTATAATTAGTGAGTAATCGCTTACTGGTAAATCACTAAAGCCGAAGCCAGATACTGGTCCATATTGAGTAAACAGCTCTGCGAGTTCTTTGGCTTTTTGTGCTGTGCGATTAACTATTATTATTTCCTGAGGGTTATGCTCTAACAAAGGTAAAATAACCCCTCGAGCAGCACCGCCCGCACCTATGATTAAAATGCGTTTATTAGTTATGGCTACTTTATTAGCGAGTAAATCATTTACAAAGCCCACACCATCGGTGTTATCACCGAGTAATGTGCCATCATCTCGTTTTTTTAATGTATTAACAGCCCCTACAATTTTAGCTAATGGCGTAAGCTCATCAGCCATTGCATAGGCTTGCTCTTTAAATGGCATCGTAACGTTAGCACCAACACCACCTTGCCCAAAAAAAGACAATACTGTTTTTTCAAAGTTATCGATAGGTGCTAATATTGCGCGATAGTCGATTTGCTCACCAAGTGATACAGCAAATTGTTTATGTATCGCGGGGGATTTTGAATGTTTAATTGGATTTCCAAAAACCGCATATTTGTCCATTTTAAAGCAACCTCTTTGCAGCATAAACTGCCTATTAACGATGATAAATTATATGATTAAACGACTTTTCTCTAAATCTAAGCCAGCTCCCGAGCAACAGGCTCCTACTCCTGAAAAAACACCGTATGAAATAATAGGTGGAGAGAAAGGGGCGCGTGCTATCTCCAATCGATTCTACGACATAATGGAGTCAGATGAATACGCTAAACCGTTATATGATATGCATCCTCTGCCATTAGATCGAATTCGCCAAGTATTTTTTGAATTTTTATCTGGTTGGTTAGGCGGGCCGAACCTATTTACTGAAAAACATGGCCAGCCAATGCTACGTAAAAGACATATGCCTTTTACTGTAGATAAAGCATTGCGTGATCAATGGATGTACTGCATGAATAAAACGCTGGATATAGAAATAGACAACCCATTGTTACGTGAAGGCTTAAAGCAATCATTCTCTCAACTAGCAACGCACATGATCAATCAACATTAAATTTGTATTTAGCCACAATGCAAAAAAGCGCTGATTAGCGCCTTTTTGATTACTGTGTAATTGTTATAATTGCCATTCTCTGGCTATCAGCTCACTTGGTTGACTCGTTAACCACTCTTGCGGGCGTAAGTAATACTGATATAGGTTAGCTTCTGGGCTACTTGGTTCTGGTTTATAGTTATATTCCCAGCGTGCAAGTGGTGGCATAGACATTAATATAGACTCAGTGCGCCCGCCACTTTGCAATCCAAATAAAGTGCCCCTATCCCATACTAAATTAAACTCAACGTAGCGCCCGCGACGATAAAGCTGAAAATCACGTTGTTGCTCTGTGTATTCGTCATTTTTACGGCGTTCAATAATAGGTAAATAGGCATCTAAAAATCCATTACCCACCGATTGCATAAACGCAAAACTCTTTTCAAAACCAAGTTCGTTTAAATCGTCAAAGAATAAACCGCCTACTCCGCGAGTCTCATCTCTGTGCTTTAAATAAAAGTACTCGTCGCACCAGGTTTTGTATTTTGGATAAACGTCGCTGCCAAAAGGCGCACAAATGTCGTGAGCAACTTGATGCCAATGTTGTACGTCTTCTAATACTGGATAAAAAGGAGTGAGATCAAACCCGCCACCAAACCACCATATTGGCTCTTCGCCTTCTTTTTCGGCTATAAAAAAGCGCACATTGGCATGACTTGTTGGTACATGAGGGTTTTTAGGGTGAATAACTAACGACACACCACACGCATGAAAGCTGCGCCCTGCAAGCTCTGGTCTGTGCGCTGTTGCCGAACCAGGCATTGAAGCGCCAAATACATGAGAGTAATTAACTCCGCCTTGCTCTATTACAGTGCCATTAGTGGTTACGCGTGTACGACCACCACCGCCTTCTGCTCGCTGCCAGTTATCTTCTATAAATTTAGCACTGCCATCTGCAGCCTCCAAACCTTGGCAAATAGTGTCTTGCAAAGCCATAAAGTATGCTTTTACTTGATTTAATAATTCGCTTTGCATATTAACCTCTAAATATTTTGCCAGTCATGGCGTCTTTTATTGTGCTTGGTTGAGTATTACCACCTAACGCTTCATCAACGTAAAAGCCAACTTGTTCTGCAAATTGCGCTTTGGCTTGCTCAATACTAATTACCGTTTCTTGACCGGTTAAGTTTGCACTGGTTGATACTAATGGCTTGCCAAACTCTTGGCACAAACGCTTTACTGTTGGATGGTTTGTTACTCTTACCGCGATGGTATCAAACTGCCCTGTGAGCCATTTAGGCGTATTTTTAGATGCAGGCATAACCCATGTAATTGCAGCAGGCCAACTCGAAAAAATATCAGCGCGTTTATCCATTGGTATTTTTGCATCATCTACGTATTTTAATAATTGTCCGTAGTTATCAGCGATTAAAATAAGCCCTTTTTCAACCGGGCGCTGCTTAATAGCTAATAGTGCCTCAACGGCTTGTTGATTATCTGGATCACAACCTAAACCATATACAGCTTCTGTTGGGTATAAAATAACTTCGCCTTGCGTTAAGCATGTTATTGCAGTGGGCGTATTTGAAAGGTCTGACAAAGTAGTCTCCAGATATAATTAAACGTTATTCAGTTGGGGTGAGCTTATGCATGCAGCTTTTTTGTGGGCATTGCAATAATATGCCGTTTGCCATATTTCTTTCTATGACGATAGGCCAGTCACATTCAGGACACGGATGTTCAACCGGTTTATTATTAAGCGTGTATTTACAACTTGGGTAGCAATCACAAGAATAAAATACTTTACCAAACTTATTACTGCGCGCGACTAAATGACCTTTTTTGCATTTAGGGCAACTAGGCAAAGTATCTTCGCTTTGCTTTTCTTCATTTTCGTTAGCAATATAATGACACTCTGGATAACCCGTACACCCAATAAACATACCATAGCGGCCATTTTTAACCACCAGCGGTTTGCTACACTCAGGACATGCAGAATCTTCTAATATTTTGATTTCGTTACTGTCGTGATGTGCCAGCGGCCTAATAAAGTCGCATTTGGGATAACTTGCGCATCCTAAAAAAGGGCCTGATTTACTATTGCGGATCACTAACTCTGAACCACACTGTGGGCATATCTCGTATTCTTTTTCGAGGGCGTGCTTGTTCGCCGAGAAAAGCGAATGGTCGATTTTACTCATGGTGATCCTAATAGGTTGGTGAATTTTCGCCTAATATACCCAAACCACTTAAAGATACAAGCAATGCCGTGCTTATCCTTTTAAGTAATTTGAGTACAATCAAGATAATTATCTCTAATGAAGAAGTTCGCTGGGTTCATCAAAAATCAAATCTTCCATTTGCTCATATGCCTCTTCAGAGCCAGGAACGTTAAACAAGATCATAAGTACAATCCACTTTAAGTCTTCTAGGCTTATAGTTGGTTTATCGAGAGAGGCTAAACAGTCCATTACCATTTCACGTGTTACATTGTTAATTACGCCTATTTGTTCAATAAACATTAAAAAACCACGACACTCAGCATTGAGCCTTTGGCATTCGCTATCGGTAAATATACGAACTGCATCTTTAGGGTTATCGATAAGATAAGGAGACTCATCGCTGTGTTGTAAATCGGCTAGTTGCTCTAACCAATCAAGAGCTTTAAATATCTCAGGCTTATTAAAGCCAGCACGCAGTAGCTCATCGGTTAACTCATTTTGCTCTGCAAATATATCTGCTTCGCTATGAATGTAATTTTCAAAAAGATACAAAAGAATATCAAACATATTACCTTCCTGCGCTTAACTTGATGTAACCATCTAACACTCGCTCAATCTGATCGTCTAATTCTAAATCGAGCAACCTACTGAGTACTTTATCTATTGGCCACTGCGCACGACGCACAATGTCATCTACACTGGTTACTTCAAAGCCAATACTATTTAAAACCTCACATTGAGAATTGGCTTGAATCGGCTGCTCTTTATTAAATACATTATTGTCGTAAGTAAAACTCACCTCATCAAGAATGTCAGCCACGTTTTCTACCAGCTTAGCACCTTGCTTTATTAAAAAGTGACTTGCCTGCGCTAACGGGTTTTTAATAGAACCCGGTACTGCAAATACCTCTTTATTTTGTTCAAGCGCATAGCGTACTGTAATTAACGAACCACTTTTAATTTCAGCTTCAACAATAAGCACTCCTAACGATAACCCAGAAATAATACGATTACGGCGCGGAAAGTTGTGCGCATGAGCAGCTGTGCCTGGTAAAAACTCACTCACCAGCAAACCGCTTTCTAAAACTTGGTCTGTTAATAGTTTATGGCGTTTGGGGTAGTAAATATCAACCCCAGTACCAAGCACCGCTATGGTTTTCCCCGTACCAGCAAGAGAGCCTTTATGTGCTGCACCATCTATTCCTCGCGCCATACCTGAAGTAACCGTAATACCCGCCAAAGTTAACTCGTATGCAAATTCTGAGGCTATTTCAAGCCCGGTAGGTGTAGCATTACGACTGCCAACAATTGCAATTTGTGGAGTTGATAATAACGAGACATCTCCCCTGCAAAATAGTAATAAAGGCGCACTGGCAATCTGCCGGAGATCTTCTGGATAAAGCGCATCAAAAATACAGACTACGGTAATGCCCTGCTGCGCAATTAATTGCTCATAATGACTGATTTGTTGCCAATTAGTGTTGAGTAAATTACTCGCTTGATTAGCGGTTAATCCTAGCTGTAAAAGCTTGTCATGAGGTAAGTCGAATAACGACCCAAGGGAATAGTTTGTAGATAGTGCTAAAAGGGTTTTTATACCCAACCCTTTACACATATAAAAGGCAAGCCAGTGGGCTAGCTTGCCAGATGACTGATCCATGCTCTCTCCTAGAGCACCGACTCGCTACTTCTTAATGAATAACTGCAATATCTCCAATGCGAATTGGGTGCTGGTTTTTAGTTATTAATGCATAACTTACTTTGTCATACACTTTAAAGACAATTAGCTCACCAACTTTTTCTTTAGGCATGGTCCACGTTGTGTTTTGTTCGTCAGACTCATCACCAAATAATTGGCTCACATCAGATAAAAGCTTCTCATATTTACTAGAATCTTCTGGGTAACGAGGGCCACGAGGACCATCAATAACCGTTGGTGATTGACGCTCTAGATCTAATACATGACCCGCTTCTATATTTTGTTCACTGCCTAAGTTTAGCACCACAACATCCATTGTGCTGAATTCTCTAACTTCGCGTGGTGAAGCAATAATATTACCTGTTACAGGTTCTAAAGGACGGTGTATATCAAAGTACGCAGGAAGCATTTGGCCTTCCATTGCCGGCATTAAAAAATCACCTTGCTGAATTTCTCGTTTAACAGACTCAACAAGTAATGATGAAGGCACGCCATTTTTCTCATCGCCCGCTCTAAAAGCACGTGCTATACCCACATAAGATGCACGCGTTGCTAACACCTCACCGGTTAAGTCAGTGTAGGGGTCACCTTTATGGTAAATGGCATATGCTTTATGTACTTGTAAGTCGCCTTTAACATATAAAATATGGCCTAGCGTTTGTGTTTTAGTATTTTCGTTTGCACCTAAAATATAAGGTTTACCTTTAATATCGTCACTGTTCATTGCTTGCTCGTAACTGATATAAGGTTTGATCATTTCAAGCGGCAAAGTAGTAATAGCATCACGCCCTTTTGGTGTAATACGACCCTGAGGAGATAGCTTTCTATATCCTTTATTTATCACTAAACGTGGGTTTCCATCTGCATCGTATATCAACGCTAATGCATCACCGGGGTAAATTAGGTGTGGGTTGTCAATTTGTGGATTCATTTGCCAAAGTTCAGGCCATAGCCAAGGCTCATCTAAATAGATGCCAGAAATATCCCAAAGTGTATCGCCTTTTTTTACAACATACTGTTTTGGTGCGCCTTTTTTTATTTTAAGTACATCAGCAACTGCGGGAAACGCAGCGCTTAACGTAAGCATGATTGCAAGTAGTGGAGATTTCATCGAGCTTCCTTGTATTGTTTTTTCATTATTATTGCCCAAAACCTGTTAAAGGTGAACGCGAATGGCTAAAATAAGAGCATACAATACCCTAAATTAAGCACAAGTGAAAAAGGTAACTATGGCTAGGTTAGAAGTTTTAAGATTTCCAGATGAACGTTTACGTACTGTAGCAAAAGATGTTGTACAAGTTGATGACACAGTACGCCAAATTGTAAAAGACATGCTAGAGACAATGTACGATGAAAATGGCATTGGTCTTGCGGCCACGCAAGTAGATATTCATCAACGAATCGTTGTTATTGATGTATCAGAAGAGCGCAATGAGCCACTGGTATTAATTAATCCACAAATCATAAAAAAAGACGGCTCTACCGTTAGCGAAGAAGGCTGTTTATCAGTACCTAACTCGTATGCAAAAGTAGATCGCGCAGAAACAGTAACAGTCGCTGCACTTAACGAAAACGGTGAAGAATTTTTACTAGATGCAGATGAATTATTGGCTATTTGTATTCAACATGAACTAGATCACCTTCAAGGTAAGCTGTTCATTGATTACTTATCTCCATTAAAGCGCCAACGTATTCGTAAAAAGCTTGAAAAAGAAGCCAAATTTGCAGATCAGTAATAAGCACCTTAGGAAAACTCAGTGACTCAACCATTACGCATTATATTTGCCGGTACGCCGGACTTTGCAGCACGTCATTTACAAGCGCTGATACAAAGCGAGCACCAAATAGTGGGTGTATATAGCCAGCCAGACCGCCCTGCTGGTCGTGGTAAAAAATTAAAAGCCAGTGAAGTTAAAGAGCTAGCGCTTGAGCACAACTTACCGGTTTTTCAGCCACAGTCATTAAAAAATGATGAAGCACTAGCAGAGCTAACAAGCTTAAATGCCGATATTATGATTGTTGTAGCGTATGGCTTAATTTTACCTAAAGCTATATTAGAAGCCCCGCGTTTAGGTTGTTTAAATGTGCATGGTTCTATATTACCGCGCTGGCGCGGTGCTGCACCTATTCAACGCGCAATTTGGGCTGGTGATGAACAAACCGGCGTAACAATAATGCAAATGGATGAAGGGCTAGATACCGGCGATATGCTACATATAAGTCGCTGCCCTATTAGCACGACAGAAACTAGCGCAAGCTTATACACAAAACTTGCTGAGCTAGGACCAGACGCATTAATTGAAACCATTAATAAATTAGCTAATGGCGAGATCACCCCTGAACCTCAAAATGATGAACTTGCTAACTACGCTAAAAAGCTTTCTAAAGAGGAAGCTAATATCGACTGGTCTATGAGTGCGCTGCAAATTGAGCGCAACATTCGCTCTTTTAATCCATGGCCAGTGTGCTTTACCCAAATGGGTGGGCAAACAGTAAAGATTTATCAAGCGCAGGTTGTGCAGCAATTAGGTGATCCTGGGCAAATTTTATCAAGCGACAAAAATGGCGTAGTAGTGACGTGTGGCGAACACGCTTTATGTATTACGCAATTACAGCCGCAAGGTAAAAAACCAATGGCAATTAACGACTTTTTAAATGGTCGTAGTGACTGGGTTACCCCTGGCACAATATTAGGCGAAAACAATGAGTAATGTTCCAAACGTAAGAGCGCTTGCCGCTGAAACTTTATATAACGTCGTTGATAAAGGCGCATCGCTTAATCAAGAACTTCCATTTGCCAGCCAAGGCTTGCCGCCTAAAGATAAAGCGTTACTACAGCAAATTTGTTATGGCGTTTTACGCTATTTACCGAGCCTTGAAAATTACTGCCAACACTTAGTAGAGCAGCCATTAAAAGGTAAACGTAGAATATTTCAGTTTTTATTGTACGTAGGTATTTATCAGCTACAGCATATGCGCGTACCACCGCATGCTGCTATTTCAGAAACTGTAAACGCACTGGCTCAACTTCGCGCTTTAGGATTAAAAGGGCTAATAAACGCCATTTTACGTAGTTTTCAGCGCCAACAAGCAGAGCTTGAAGAAAAAGCAAAGCTGATCCCTGTGTGCTTATACAACCACCCAAATTGGTTTATCAAACAAGTTAAAGAAGCCTATCCAGATAGCTGGGAAGAAATACTTGCAGAAAACCAACAACAAGCACCTATGTGGTTACGTGTAAATCAATCGCAGTTTAGTACACAAGAATACAGCGATATGCTTAGCGCTAATGATATTGAACACACCTTAAACCCAGATTTTGTAGATGGGATTAAGCTTGCTAAGCCACGCGATGTATTTTCATTGCCTGAGTTTGATACGGGTGCATGTTCAGTACAAGATGCCGCAGCACAACTTGCAGCACGCTTTTTAGAACCTAAAGCAGATGACTACATTTTAGATGCCTGTGCAGCACCTGGCGGTAAGACGTGTCATATATTAGAGCTTGCTGATGCAGAAGTACTTGCACTTGATAGCGATGCAACTCGCCTTGAACGTGTTAAGCAAAACTTAACGCGTATTGGCTTAGGCGCAGATCTTCAATGTGGCGATGCATCGCAACCACATACCTGGTGGGATGAAAAATTATTTGATCGTATTTTACTTGATGTGCCTTGTTCGGCCACTGGCGTAATTCGCCGTCACCCTGACATAAAATGGTTACGTCGCGCATCTGACATCGAAGACTTATCTAAATTACAAAGCGATATTCTTGATAGCATTTGGCCACTGTTAAAACCAGGTGGCACATTGGTATATGCTACGTGTTCGGTTCTTCCACAAGAAAACCAACAGCAAGTTGCTAAGTTTTTAGCTAATAACGATGATGTAGAACATATACCTCTACACGAAAACGATACCGTAACAACGCCAGGTTTGCAGTTACTGCCCGGTGAAAGTGATGGATTTTATTACGCTAAGCTAGTTAAAAAAGCCTAATAGCCGTACACTAAATAGTTAGCCATTTATGAAATATTAAATGGCTATTTTTTTAATTAAATTATGGTCAATACCACGGGTAAATAATGAAAATAATTATACTCGGTGCCGGGCAAGTTGGCGCTACGCTTGCTGAAAACTTAGTTGGCGAACAAAACGAGATTACTGTTGTTGATATTGACGGTAACCGATTACGTGAACTTCAAGATAAGTACGACTTACAAGGGGTTATGGGCCACAGCGCACATCCTGATGTATTACGCCGTGCTGGCGCTGAAGATGCCGATATGATTATAGCCGTAACCAGTTCAGATGAAGTGAACATGGTTGCATGCCAAGTGGCGTACAGTATTTTTAATACTCCCACTAAGATTGCCCGTATTCGCTCGGAGCAATATTTAAAGTACCGCGAAAAGCTTTTTCAAAATGATGATTTACCTATCGATCATTACATTGCTCCCGAAGCACTGGTCACTAAGTATATCCGCCGTTTAATTGACTACCCTGGTGCTCTGCAAGTGTTGCAGTTTGCTGATGGCATGCTCTCATTAGTAGCAGTGAAAGCTTACTATGGCGGTTTACTTGTGGGTTATGCGTTATCTGCACTTAAAGAACACATCCCTAATGTAGAAACTCGTGTTGCCGCTATTTATCGTCAAGGTAAAGCAATAAAACCATTAGGTACAACCGTTATTGAAGCAGATGATGAAGTATTCTTTATTGCCGCTACAAAACATATACGCGCAGTAATGAACGAGCTGCAAAAGCTTGAACGCTCTTACAAAAAAATTATGATAGCTGGTGGCGGTAACATTGGCGCTGGCCTTGCCCGCTCACTTGAGAAAAACCACACCGTTAAATTAATTGAGCGCAGTAAAGAACGCGCTGAACAACTCTCAGAAATGCTCGATAACACGGTCGTTTTTTGTGGTGACGCATCTGATCAAGAACTTCTTTCAGAAGAACATATTGAACAAGTCGATGTATTTATTGCCGTAACCAACGACGATGAAGCTAACATTATGTCAGCCATGCTTGCTAAACGTATGGGCGCACAAAAAACCATGGTACTTATTCAGCGTGGTGCCTACGTAGATTTAGTCCAAGGCGGCGAAATAGACATTGCCATATCACCACAACAAGCCACTATATCTGCGCTATTAACGCACGTACGCCGTGGTGATATTGTTAACGTGTATTCACTGCGTAAAGGCGCAGCAGAAGCCATTGAAGCCGTTGCTCATGGTGATGAAAACACATCTAAAGTGGTTGGTCGTGCGATTGCCGATATAAAACTTCCTGCAGGAACAACTATTGGGGCAATAGTACGTAATGACGATGTGCTGATAGCCCACGACGATACAATTATTATGTCGGGCGATCATGTCATCATGTTTTTAATCGACAAAAAACATATTACCGTTGTAGAAAAGCTCTTCCAAGTAAGCGCTATATTCCTATAATCATTGTTTTTAAACGCAAAAAAGCCGCTGACTAAGGCGGCTTTAGTGGAGTATGAAGCGTTTGCTTACTGTACTTTTGAAAACTCTTCTTTAGAAATCTCACCATTTCCATCGGTATCTAAATCATCAAAGATTTTTACAAGCTGAGGGTTAACCTTTGCTTCTTCCATTGAGATTACGCCATCGCCATCTGCATCAAAAGAAGAAAAATCGACTGCTGCGTATGCTGCTGATGAAGATGCTAAAACGATAACTGCAAGTGTTGTATTTAATGTTTTCATAATAATATTCCTAGTAAGATGGGAAGTCCTTTTCAAAGATCCCTGACTGTGAAAAAATGTTTAACCTGAAAAAGATTAATTAGTAATTAGCGAACTCTTCTTTAGAAAGCTCACCGCTACCGTCGGTATCTAGCTCAATAAATTCAGCCATTAAGTCTGTATCTACTGCAGCTTCGCTTGGGCTAATTGTGCCGCTACCATCGATATCAAGACTGTCAAAATCTGATGCTGCAAATGCAGCTGAAGAAGATGCTAGTGCGATAAGTGCTAATGCTTTATTTAAATGTTTCATAACTTAATCCTTCAATGTTCTATCAAAAAAATTGCTTCGTTTAACTTAAAACGTAATTTTCACTTCCTTGTTATCCTCTTTCGTAAGCTCCTTGCCTACTTAGGTTGTCTTTGGCAACTCAGGACAAATACTTTTAAATTATGCTTCTGAAAATTCTTCTTTTGATAACTCACCATTTTGGTCAGTATCAAGCTCTGAGAACATGCTCATTAACTTCGCATCTACTGATGCTTCTGCTTGGCTGATTGTGCCACTGCCATCAACATCAAGTGTGTCAAAGTCTGTTGCAGCAAAAACGGCTGAAGATGATGCTAATGCGATAAGTGCTAAAGTTTTATTAATGCTTTTCATAATATGTATCCTTCAAATTTATGTGTGTGCGATTAAGTATTTCACTTTGAATCACGATTTCGTTCAGTACACCTAGACTATTACAACTTAGATGCCAACATTTAAAAGCTATTAAGTTTCAGATAGTTAAATGTAAAAGGCATAAAAAGAAGGGGTTTTTAAAGTAATTACTGTTGCCTTTTAGCAACGCACTTTATAGTGGATATATTAAAACGATTAAAAACATATAGTTATGTTTATATAAAAAGATACATTTTTAAATGCATGGTTTTAAAATGAGTGGTTTTAAAGAGTAATTGAGATAAATTTTAACGAGGTAGATTTAATAACACAAAATAAGCTGCCAAAAACAAAACTTAATGTATTGTTTTATATTAATAATATTTTTAATTATGAAAATAATAAAAAATATTTTATAAGCACTGACATAAAACGCCTTTTTGTTGCAAATAAGCGAAAGCTATTTATTCGACGGTAGGTTCGAGTGCAGAAGGGTCTATAAAATGCTCTTTCATAAAGGTTTTCATTTCATCCTCGCTTGCTAGTAGCTTAATCCCACAGTGCACACCTTCGGCATGCTCTTTAACACTGCAAACTTCACCTTCAAAGTCTTTATCGCTGCTATTAAGTATGACAGTGCATTGCATATCTTTAATGCTTTCAACTTGCTGATCGCCTCTAATATCAAACATTACACCGGTAAGTGAAATATCTTTAATAAGGCCTTCAAGTACCCTGTCGTCACTTAGTTTTAGTTTTGCAGGTAGCAAGGTAGGTATTCGCGTTTGCGAGCGTAGTGAAAATAACTGCACTTGCTTAGGGTAGTTAATAAACACGAGCTTAGCCGGGTGAGAAGCTACCGACATAATTTGTTGGCGAAACGCTATAACTTGCCCACCACTGCCTTCAATAAGCGCTCTTACAACAACCATTACGCCATCTCGTAAATAGTCAGTCGCGGCCGGCAAACGCTTGGCATTAGGATAGTTTAAAATAATGAACTGTTTATCGAGTAAACCAACTAATTCAGTTTTAACACGCTTACTGCTTGTAGGTGTTAATATTTCTAGGTCGACTAAGCTGCCTACACCTATATGCTTTAGCTTTTCTAAATTTGTTGGCATATCCCTTTCCCAATGATGAATTTATTGGCTTTTTACCCACGCCAAAATGTAGGCGTAAATAGCACTAATAAAGTAAATATTTCTAAGCGGCCAAACACCATTGCAATGGTAAGCAACCATTTAGCACCATCGGTTATAGCCCCATAATGCGAGGCTACATCCCCTAAACCTGGGCCTAAGTTATTTAAACAAGCCGCAGTGGCTGAGAATGCAGTTATGTTATCCATACCCGTGCCCATAAGCGCTAACATAATAATAATAAATACCAATGCATACGCAGAGAAAAAGCCCCATACGGCTTCTACTACTTTATCTGGCAACGCCTTTCGACCCAGCTTGATTGAATATATGGCACGAGGATGCACCAAACGATTAAGCTCACGTACACCCTGCAGGTAAAGTAGGAACACACGCACTACTTTCATACCACCACCGGTAGAGCCTGCACAGCCACCAATAAAGCTCGAAAATATAAGTAAAATAGGTAAAAACAAAGGCCATGTTGAAAAGTTATCAGTAGCAAAGCCTGCTGTTGTACTCATTGAAACAGCCTGAAATAATGCCTGATCGAGAGTTTCATCGCCATTAGCAAATATTTCATTAGAGGAAAGCACAGTAAAACAAATAACCACCAGCGCTAATTGAATACACAAAAACACCTTAAACTCAGGGTCTCGAATATAAACTTGTATGTTACGACTAGCCACTGCGGCGTAGTGCAGGGAGAAGTTAACGGCGGCAATAATTAAAAAGAACACACAAATAAAGTTAATTACAGGGCTATCAAAGTGCCCCATGGATGCATCATAAGTAGAAAAACCACCTATCGCGACCGTTGAAAATGCATGACATATAGCATCAAACCACTCCATTCCCGCAGCCCAATAAGCCAGCATACAAGCAATCGTAAGCGACACATATATATACCAAAGATGCTTTGCTGTATCGGCAATTCGCGGGGTCATTTTAGAATCTTTTACAGGCCCTGGTATTTCGGCGCGGTACAACTGCATACCACCAACACCTAGCATGGGGAGTATAGCAACAGCGAGTACGATTATACCCATACCGCCAAACCACTGGAGTTGCTGGCGATAAAACAACACCGACTTGGGTAGGTACTCAATACCGGTAAGTACTGTAGCGCCGGTGGTGGTTAAGCCAGAGAATGCTTCAAACACCGCATCGGCGAGCGATAAATTAGGTTCTTGTAAAAATATAAGCGGCAAGGACGCAAACGCCCCAAGTACCAGCCAAAACAGGACAACAATTAAAAAGCCTTCACGCGCTTTTAAGTCACCGTTTTCATGGCGGTTTGGGTAATAAGCCATCATGCCAATAACAACACTAAAGATAAATGCTAAAACAAAAGGAACACCACCACCGTCTTTATATATTAAAGACACCAGTGCCGGCGGCACCATGGTAATACTAAACAGCGCAACAAGTTGGCCAAGAATTTTTATGATGGTACGAAATTGCATTTAGCTTGTCGCTTTTATTATTAGTAAATTCAGGCTGAGTAGTATCAACCAAATTAAATAGGGTCAGTATGCATTACATGCAATTTGTCTAGGTTATTACTCTTTAATAGTTAACTCAACTGCGCCGTGACTTAAATCAAAAATATCTTTGATTGCTTGCTGAGCTTCGCGGCTATCTATTGTAATCACCCATTCAATATTAGCAGTAAATTGCTTATCAATATTAAGCACTTGATACTTTGTTTTTAATAACTGCTCAATCGCACCTTGCATGCTGTACTCGCTACTCCCTGTAATTTCAACACTGGGAACTTTAAGCACTGTTTGCAATTTTACTAATGCATTATTTAATGAGCCACCATAAGCACGTACTAATCCGCCTGTGCCTAATTTTATACCGCCAAAGTAACGTGTGACCACAGCTGTGATTTCGCCAAGGCCTGAACCCACCAGTACATTTAACATAGGCTTTCCTGCAGTGCCGTTTGGTTCACCATCGTCCGAAAAACCATAAACATGACTACCACCGGGGTTGCCTGCTACATGTGCCCAGCAGTTATGACGCGCATCGCTATACTTGTCTTCAATGCTTTTAATAAATGCTTTGGCTGAATTTAAATCGGGGGTATGTGCAATGTGGACTATAAACGTACTTTTTTTAATCTCTTCTTGGTGAAAAACGTCAGCAGCAGGATATTTATATTCAGACATATTTTAAACTTGTAAAAAGGGGGCCAAAAGGCCCCTTTAAGTAATGTACGTATTTTAACGTGTATAAATTAATTAGTGTTAACTAGAATTAATCGAGTTCTAAATTACGCGTCATATTCTCTAGGCTATCTTCGTGAACAATAATGTTATCTTCAATACGAATACCGCCAAATGGTTTGAATGACTCAACCTTTTCCCAATTAATAAACTGTTTATTATCGGTTTGCGCTAAATCACTAAGCAGTGAATCAATAAAGTATAAACCGGGTTCAATAGTAAACACTTGGTTTTTTTCGATCAGGCGAGTACAACGCAAGAACGGATGCCCTTCAGGCGATGGCTGATGCGTGCCCTTTTCGTCACTCATAAAACCGCCCATATCATGCACTTGTAAACCTAGGTGATGCCCTAGTCCATGCGGGAAGAAAGTAGAGGTAATTTTACGCTCTACAATTTCCTCAGCGGGTAGGTTAACAATTTTAAAGTCACTAAGTATTTGTGCGATACGGTTATGGCATTCAACGTGTAAATCACCATAAAGCATACCCGGCTTCAAACCTTTACCTAGTTCGATTTGTTGAACCGTCATAGCTTGTACAAGCTCGGCAAACTCACCCTGCTTTTTAAAATCATACGTACGAGTAATATCAGCGGCATAACCGTTAAAGTTTGCACCGGCATCTATTAAAAATGAGTTATGTGTTTGTGGCGCTTTTGGATCAAAGTGCGTGTAGTGCAAAATAGCGCAGTTTTCGTTAAGTGCAACAATGTTGCCATACGGCATTTCATTTTCGCTTTGACGTGTAGCCATTAAGTACGCTTGCTGAATATCGAACTCACTGCCGCCATTAAAAAATGTATCGCGTGCAGCTTTATGTCCATCTACTGCAATGCGGTTAGCGTTGCGTAAACACTCAAGCTCGTACTGCGTTTTATAAGCGCGGTGGTAATGAAAATAGTTAAGTACAGGCTCTGGATTCATAATACTAAAACCAAGTGCTTGTGCTACTTCAATGTACTCACCCATATAAGCGTACTTAGCTTTATCGTATGGTAATAACTTTTCAACTTGATCAGGTTGCAGTAATAGCTCTATATCAAAGTACTCAGCCCAAAAGTCGCGAGGCTCATCTGGCACTTTATGCCAAAAATCTACCGGGCGATAAAATATTAGTTTTGGCTTGTCGCTACCATTCACCACAATCCAGCAATGAGGATTATCAATAACCGGTAACCACGCTTTAAACTGTGGATTAACTTTAAATGGATAATACATATCATCTAAAAACTGGCGCTTAGCTTGGCCTGAATGAATTACTAATCCTTCTAACCCTTCGCTATTACAAATTGTACGAGTACGCTGTTGCAGTGTTGCAATATGTTCGGCGTATAAAACGGCTAATTTATCCATTGTTAATCCATCTGTTAAATTTAACTTGCTCTGAGTCTACCACTTATACCAATTGCATTAAATTAATGATCTATTATAGCGATAAGAAAATAGCTTAATAACAAGGCTAAAATTATGATACATAGTTGTTCTATATAAATAATTTTTAACGTAGTTATTGAGTTATTTAATACGCTAGAATGATCATGTTTTAATAAAATTGGTATTATCCGCAAAGCGCTCAAAAAAGGGGATATCTAAACGCATTAAATATCCCCCTACTTTAAACTTATGTTTACTAACCGCCCATTTTCATTTCCAGTAACGGTGCGAGTACATTGCCCTCTCGACCCATTCTAGTATGGTAAACCTGTCTATACGCAAATACATTTTTTACGTAATCACGGGTTTCACGGTACGGAATAAGCTCTACCCATAACTCAGCCGGAATAGCTTCATCAGGCAACCAACGCTTTATACGATGATACCCTGCATTATAAGACGCCGTAGCCAGCACTTCGTTACCGTGGTTTTTCTTTTTCAAGTACTGTAGGTAACTCGTACCCAACCTAATATTTGTTTTAGGTTGATATAAACGACTACTCGTGACGCTGCTTTTATTTACATAGTCCGCCGTACTTGGTAATAACTGCATTAGACCACGCGCATTAGCATGCGAGCGAGCATCTGGTGCAAAAGAACTTTCACGCCTTGCAATAGCAATACTCCAGGCAACATCTATTTTACTGCGCTTACTGTAGCGCTCAAATACATCTTGAAACGCAAATGGAAAGCGTTGCTCTACGTTATCCCATGCTTTAATTTTTGCTAAAGTAAAAATAGTACTGTCGTGCCAACCGAGATCGGTAGATAGCTGTGATGCTGCCAGCTTTTCTTCATCGCTAGACGTATCCGTTAAATAATTCCACTCCCGGCGCGCCGACGTAAAGCGCTCAATATCATAAAGTGCTTTTGCACGTTTAAAGCCTGGCGCACTACTTACTTTATCTACAAGCATTTGATCAACAGCTAAAGGTTGATTATTTAAATCAACGGGCAACCCCAAACGAGCTGCTGCTAAAAAGCCGTAATAATCACGATTAGCCGCTACTTTTTTCCAAATATCGTCTGCTTTTTGCTGCTCACCACGTTTAGCATAGCTATAAGCTAACCAATATTGCTGGCCAAGACTTAAGTTTTCTTTACCCGTAAAAAACGCAGCTATCCCTTCCCAATCTTGGATTTTAAGCATATTGCCCAATTGCCACTGAATAAGCTTGCTGTCTAGTCGCTCTTTTGGCACTTTATTTAGCCAAAAGCTCGCTTGTTTATGCCCGCTTGAAGCAAGTGACAATGCAAAGGTGTAATACACACCCGCTTTTTCCTCGTCACTGTACTTAAATATTTTTTCTAACTTTTCCCACGCCTTCAAAGCAAGCTCTTTATCGCGCCATATTAGACGCTTAACACCATAAAGTGCTATTTGGCCTTCTTTAGCCGACTTATTTTTATATCTATATAATCCAGCTGCAGCGCTTGGATCTTTACGTACTTTTAAATATAAATCTCCTAAGTAGCTTTCATTTTTAGGTAACAGCGTTTTTAAATAAGGTAATAAGCTTTGCGTACCGCCATCTGCAGCGAGTGTAACGCGCTTCCAAACGATTTCTTCTTTCATGTAGCCTTTTTTGCGCCACTGTGAAAACAAACTATCGCACTCGTTTGGCTGCGACTTACCCACAGCCCATAGGTCAGTTACCTGATTAAATATTGCTTTTTCAGGTGCGCCCAAATCCAGCTGAAAATCTAGATAAGTACAGGTAAGCCCAGTATTAGACGTTTCACGATAATTACGAATATAAGCTGCTTTTTTGTTTTTCTTTTTTAAATACTCTAACCACGCTTTGCGTACCGGCCACTCAAGCGGAGTATGTTGATATATGTTTAAATAGTCTTCTATTTCTGCTTGATACTTAATATTTGGATGGCGCTGCCAATATGTTTTTTCAACGTAAGGTTTCAACGGATGATTTAAGCCACTAACCGCTTCTTTAAAGTCTTGATAGCTTCCGTACCTTACTTTTTTTTCGGCATCTAAAAATGCCTCGTTATCGATACTTGCCTCGGCAGAATAAAGAGGGAAAATGAATGCAGCTGCCGCAACCCTTAATAAATATTTTTTCATAATGTCCTTTAATAAAAAATTAAAGTAGTGAATAAAAACTTTTCAACCACCTTAGCACCAAACCAGCTATATTTTAACCAGTCGATTGTAACCGAGTTAAATTTTTCGTTGCATTTTTAATTTAAAGCAAGCACACTGATTGAAATGCAAACTCATCGTACCAGTCTTAGTTCGTCAACTAGGGAGAATAATAATGTTATATAAAAGCGATTCCTTTGAAGTTAGCTTCCTAAAGGAAAGCATCGCCGAGTTTAAGTTTTGTGTTGCAGGTTCTGTAAACACACTATCTCAAAAAACTCTTTCAGATTGCGCAGCAGCATTAAAAGAATTAGCCGCCAATACTGATATTAAAGGCATGATTTTTACCAGTGATAAAGAACACTTTATTATTGGTGCCGATATCTTCGAATTTTTACCTACTTTTACTAAACCTGAAGAAGAATTAGTAGTGTGGATCAAAAACGCAACCGACGTTTTTGATGCGATCGAAGATTTACCATTTCCCACTCTAAGCGCTATAAACGGTATGGCACTTGGCGGTGGTTGTGAGTGGGCACTTGCTACCGATTATCGTGTGGCAAGCGAAACAGCTAAAATGGGCCTACCAGAAGTTAAACTTGGCATAATGCCAGGGTTCGGTGGCACAGTGCGCTTACCACGTATCATTGGCGCCGATAACGCAATGATGTGGATTACCTCAGGCGCCGAAAATCGCGCAGCAGATGCCCTTAAAGTAGGTGCGTTTGACGCGGTAGTTAGTGCTGACAAACTTTTAGAATCAAGTGTATCAACACTTGAGCTAGCGATTTCTGGCAAGTTAGATTGGCAAGCAAAACGCAACGTAAAACTACAACCACTTAAATTAAACCGTGTTGAGCAAGGCATGAGCTTTGCTATGGCAGAAGGTATGGTAATGGGTAAAACCAAAGGCCACTATCCTGCACCGGTTATGGCTGTACGTACTATTAAAGCAGCGGCAAACTGTACTCGCGATGAAGCAATGGCAATCGAAAACGCTAACTTTGCTAAATTAGCACGTACACCAGAAGCAGCTGCACAAACAGGTATTTTCCTAGCTGACCAATACATTAAAGGTAAGGCACGTAAATTTGCTAAGCACAGCGATGTCGAAATTAAGCAAGCCGCTGTATTAGGTGCTGGTATTATGGGAGGCGGTATTGCATACCAGTCTGCTTATAAAGGCACGCCTATTATAATGAAAGACATCCAACAAGATGCACTTGATTTAGGTATGGGTGAAGCGTCTAAGCTATTAGGTGCAAAAGTTAAGCGTGGCCACATGCCAATGGAAAAAATGTTGGCAACACTTAGCAAAATTAAGCCAACACTTAACGAGTCAGATCTACAAAGTGCCAACATTATTGTTGAAGCCGTTGTAGAAAACCCTAAAGTTAAGCAAGCAGTACTAGCGGATCTTGAAAAAAACATGCCAGAAGGCACTGTACTTACTTCAAACACATCAACTATTTGTATTGATTTACTAGCCCAAGCGCTAGATAAGCCAGAAAACTTCTGTGGTATGCACTTTTTCAATCCAGTGCCAAAAATGCCATTAGTAGAAATTATCCGTGGTGCAAAAACATCAGATAAAACTATTAATGCAGTAGTTGATTACGCGCTTAAATTAGGTAAATCGCCAATTGTTGTTAACGATTGCCCAGGCTTTTTTGTAAACCGTGTTTTATTCCCTTACTTTGCAGGTTTTAGCAAGTTAGTGGTTGAAGGCGCTAACTTTGCAAAAGTAGATAAAGTAATGGAAAACGTATTTGGCTGGCCTATGGGTCCGGCTTACTTACTTGATGTTGTAGGTATTGATACAGCATTCCATTGTACTGGCGTCATGGCTGACGGTTTCCCTGAGCGTATGGCTCGTGCGGATAAAGACCCTGTAACTATTTTTGCTAACGAAAAACGTTTTGGTCAAAAGAACAAAGCCGGTTTTTATAAATACGAAACAGATCGTCGCGGTCGTCTTAAAAAGTCTCATGACGAGACAGCAATTGAGCTACTAAGCCCAATTACAGACGCACCAAAAGAATTTGATAAACAAGAAATCATCGACCGTTGTATGATTCCAATGATCAACGAAGTGCTACTTTGCTTGCAAGAAGGCATTGTTGCCTCGCCGCAAGAAGCAGATATGGCATTAGTTTACGGTGTTGGTTTCCCTCCATTTAGAGGCGGCGCGTTCCGTTACTTAGATCAAACTGGTTTAGCTAACTTTGTTGCAGCAGCAGACAAATACGCTCACCTAGGTGCGATTTACCAAGTATCTGAACAAACTCGCAAGTGGGCCGAAGAAGGTCGTGTTTTCTATAAGGTGGAAGGTTAATATCATGAATAATCCAGTAATTGTAGATTGTATCCGCACACCAATGGGTCGCTCTAAAAGTGGTGTATTCAAACATAAACGTGCTGAAGACTTAAGCGCACATTTAATGAAAGGCTTACTTGATCGCAACCCAGCAGTTGATCCAGCATCAATTGACGATATTTATTGGGGTTGTGTACAGCAAACATTAGAGCAAGGCTTTAACGTAGCACGTAACGCAGCATTACTTGCCGGTATCCCACACAGCGTACCTGCTGTAACGGTTAACCGTTTATGTGGCTCTTCTATGCAAGCATTGCATGACGCAGCACGCGCAATAATGACAGGCGCTGGCGACACTTACCTAATTGGTGGTGTTGAGCACATGGGCCACGTACCTATGACTCACGGCAACGACTTTCATCCAGGCTTAGCAACATCAATTGCACAAGCGTCTGGCTCTATGGGCTTAACAGCAGAATACCTTGCAACACTTCATGGCATTAGCCGTGAGCAGCAAGATGAATTTGCTTACCGTTCACATCAACGTGCACAAGCTGCCACAGTTGAAGGCCGTTTCCGTCGCGAAATTTTAGCAATGGAAGGTCACGATGCAGATGGTTCGCTTATCTTAGTTGAAGACGACGAAGTAATTCGCCCAGAAACAACAGTAGAAGGTCTATCAAAGCTTCGCCCTGTATTTAATCCTGCATCGGGTACGGTAACAGCCGGTACGTCTTCTGCACTTTCTGACGGCGCATCTGCAATGTTAGTAATGAGCGAAGAAAAAGCAAAAGAACTTGGTTTACCAATTCGTGCGCGTATTAAAGCAATGGCAGTCGCTGGTTGCGATCCATCAATTATGGGTTACGGCCCAGTACCAGCAAGTAAAAAAGCACTTGCACAAGCCGGTATTACAATTGATGACCTAGGCGTAGTAGAACTTAACGAAGCCTTTGCAGCACAATCATTACCTGTAATGAAAGATTTAGGGTTAATGGATGTTGTTGACGAAAAAGTGAATTTAAATGGCGGCGCAATCGCACTTGGTCACCCACTGGGTTGTTCGGGTTCGCGTATTAGCACATCGCTTATTCACTTAATGGAAGACAAAAATGTACAATACGGTTTAGCAACTATGTGTATTGGTTTAGGCCAAGGCATTGCAACTGTATTTGAACGTGTTCAAGACTAATTAGTTTAAACATGTAAAACCATCTTGGTGATTAAAAAGGCGAACTGATTTTATTCAGTTCGCCTTTTTTATTAGCTTCAATTTATGAAAACGACCTTTATCAAACAAGCATGTAACAGCGTAATTATGTGATCGGGCGTATTATTAAATAAAGCATTTTGAAACTGCTAAAAGCATTAAGTAAAATAGTTAAATTACATTTGAAATTGCGTTAAACTGCCAAACTTATTAATTGCTATACCTAAGCAATCACTTTAATTAAACAGGCCAATTTATTATGAGCTTTGATAATCCCGATCACCAATTAGATGCCATAGGCCTTCGCTGTCCAGAGCCAGTAATGATGGTACGTGCTGCTATTCGTAAAATGAGTGATGGTGAAACGTTATTAATAACTGCTGATGACCCATCAACAACTCGCGACATTCCGAGTTTTTGTACGTTTATGGATCACACGCTGGTGGCTAAAGATGCAGAAGAAGCACCGTATAGATATGTGGTGAAGAAAGGGCTTTAAAATAACGTAGGTTGAGTTTTGCGAAACCCAACGTATTTAATAACCACCAAAATAGTTTTATTCGCCACACATGTTGGGTTTCGCTTCACTCTACCCAACCTACGAAACCCCTTGGTGTTAATGCTGAATAAACACTACAACGTCCTTGTCACAAATCGATTAATTCACTCGGGCAGCTTTATAATCCAGCTATCACTTCTTCGTTATCGTTACTTGTGGCTTGTCGTAGTCACTGTAGTCAATACTTACTATGTACGTGCCTTTTATTGCAGGTGTGAAACTAAAGTAGTTATAAATAGTATTACAGTCTGCGATAGCTGGCTGGCCGAGTGTTAGGCTTTGCCCCTCTGGCTGTTCGTCGCTATAACCACAGTTATAACCTTCGCTAAAATCGGCATCTGCTATTTTAAATTCGTACACTTTACCAGGGCTAGAAAATTTAACTTCTGCTTGATAAAGCGCAGGACCAACTGGCGAAAACTGATACTGAGGTTCAGCGTCCCAAAGCGTAAAGTCGCCTCTTAGATAAATTGTTTTATCTAGCTCTTGCTGTGGCAATACATCGTTAATCGAAATTTGGCTTGTACAGGCAGTAAGTAAACCAGCAATTGCTAAGGTTAAAATTCGTTTCATAGAAATCATCAATGGGGTTTCCTTTGCATACAGTGAAAACTAAAAAGCCAGCAAAACGCTGGCTTTTAAAATTGCTAATCGGTGTTATTTTTGTAAAACAGAAATATCTGCAATACCTAAAAACAATCCGCTTAACTGGCTTAATAGCGCAAGACGATTTTGCTTAACTGCTTCATCGTCGGCCATAACCATTACGTTGTCAAAAAAGTTATCAACACTTTGTCGAATACCTGCCAATTGGCTTAATGCTTCTTGGTAGTTTCCATCTGCATAAAGTGGTGCAAGGTCAGTGGCAAATTTTGCTACTTGTGATGCCAATACTTTTTCAGCGTCGTCGCTTAATAAGCTCTCATCAACACTACCTTGGCTGGTAATGTCGTTTTTAGCTAGAATATTACCTACACGCTTATTAGCTGCTGCAAGCGCTTCTGCTGCGTCTAATGTGCGGAAGTGACTTACGGCCTTAACACGGCGATCAAAATCAACAGGTTTAGTCGGACGACGTGCAAGCACAGCTTGAATTACGTCTACTTCAATTCCTTCGTCTTGATACCAAGCACGAAAGCGCCCTAGCATAAATTCAAATACGTCAGTTGATACATTTAAGTTAGTTAGCTTGTCGCCAAATAATGTTTGCGATTTAGCTACTAGGTCTAAAATATCAAGTGGTAGTTCTTTTTCTACCATAATGCGAAGTGCACCAATAGCAGCACGACGAAGCGCAAATGGGTCTTTGTCACCTTTAGGTGCTTGGCCTATACCAAAAATACCCACCAGCGTGTCAAACTTATCAGCAATCGCTACTGCGCAGCTAATTAAGTTTGTAGGTAAGTTGTCGCCTGCAAAGCGTGGCATGTACTGCTCGTTTTGTGCTATGGCTACATCTTCGGCTTCACCGTCGTGGCGAGCGTAATGCATTCCCATTACACCTTGTACGTCGGTAAATTCCATTACCATTTCTGTCATTAAGTCAGTTTTACTTAATAAGCCTGCACGCTGTGCTAGCACTTTATCAGCACCTAATTGCTCAGCAATATAACCTGCAAGCTCACTAATACGCTGAGACTTATCTTTAAGCGTACCAAGTTGTTTTTGGAACAATACGCTATCAAGCGATTCTAATCGGCTTTCTAGTGTTTTCTTTTTATCTGTTTCAAAGAAGAACTGTGCATCTGCTAAACGCGGGCGCACTACTTTTTCGTTACCAGAAATAACTACACTTGGATCTTTACTTTCTATGTTAGATACAAACAAAAACTTATTTAAAAGTTTTCCGTTTTGATCTAATAACGGGAAATATTTTTGATCGTCTTTCATGGTGTAAATTAACGCTTCGGCTGGTACATCTAAAAATGCTTCTTCAAATGTTGCCGTTAAAGTAACTGGCCACTCTACAAGTGATGTTACTTCTTCTAGTAAATCTTCATCCATTGCAACAACAGCATTAACTGCCTTTGCGGCCTCTTCTATTTGCGTACGAATTTGCGCTTTACGTTGTTCGTAATCGGCAATAACGTAAGCAGATTTAAGTACGTCAAAAATGTCATCCGCATGGTTTATGCCAATTTTTTCTGGGTGATGAAAACGATGACCCTGAAGCTGATTAGTTATTTTCTTACCAAGGATCTCGCCTTCAAGTAGCTCATCACCAAACAAAATAGTTACCGTATGCACAGGACGAATAAATTGTGTTTTATTCGCGCCCCAACGCATTGGTTTAGGAATTGGTAATTTAGCTAACGCTTTAGTAATTGCACCTGTCATTAGCGATTTGGTTTCTTGCCCTGCTACTTTAGCAATGTGCAATAACCATGCACCTTTGTCTGTTTCGAGTGTTTGTGCGTCTTTTACTTCAATACCACAACCACGTGCCCAGCCCATTGCTGCTTTTGTTGGGTTACCGTCACCGTCAAATGCGGCTTTAGTCGCTGGACCACGTTTTTCAACTTCTTTGTCTTGTTGTTTAGCTTCAAGCGCTTTTACTTGTAAACCTAAACGACGAGGCGATGCATACCAGCTTACGCCTTGGTGTGCTAATTCGAGTGTTTCTAGCTCTGCTGTTAAGTTTGCAGCAAAAGCTTCTGCTAATTTACGCAGTGCTTTTGGTGGCAACTCTTCGGTGCCAATTTCTACTAATAAATTTTGTGCTGACATACTTACTTATCCTTACACAGCGGGAAACCAAGCGCTTCGCGTTTGTCATAGTAACTTTGTGCACACGCTTTTGATAACGCACGAACGCGTAAAATATAACGTTGACGTTCGGTTACCGATATTGCGTGGCGCGCGTCTAGCAAGTTAAATGCATGCGATGCTTTCATTACTTGCTCGTAAGCCGGTAGTGGTAAGTTTGCTTCAATTAACTTTTGGCTCTCTGCTTCACATTTATCAAACTGAGCAAATAAGTCTTCTACGTTTGCGTGTTCAAAATTGTAAGTAGACTGCTCTACTTCATTTTGATGGAACACGTCGCCGTAGGTTACACGCCCCAGTGGACCGTCTGCCCATACTAGGTCATAAATACTATCTACGCCTTGAATGTACATTGCTAAACGCTCTAGGCCGTAAGTAATCTCACCTGTTACTGGTGAACACTCAATACCGCCAACTTGTTGAAAGTAGGTAAACTGCGTTACTTCCATGCCGTTTAACCAAATTTCCCAACCTAGGCCCCACGCACCTAACGTAGGTGATTCCCAGTTGTCTTCTACAAAGCGAACTTCGTGAGTTAGCGTATCGATACCCATAGCCGCTAAAGAGCCTAAGTAAAGCTCTTGGATGTTATCTGGCGATGGCTTTAAAACAACTTGGAATTGGTAGTAGTGTTGTAAGCGATTTGGGTTTTCACCATAGCGGCCATCCGTAGGACGACGACAAGGCTGAACGTACGCGCTCGACATTGGCTCTGGGCCAATAGACTTTAAAAATGTTTGCGGGTGAAATGTCCCGGCGCCCACTTCCATATCAAGTGGTTGAATAATGACACAGCCTTGCTGCGCCCAATAATCCTGTAAAGCCAGGATCAAACCTTGAAAGGTTTTTACGTCATATTTTTGCATATTTGGCTTTTAACTATCTAAGAAGTAGCGTGAAAATTACCCTTAGTATACCGTGTGTACACTCAGGTTTTAAGCAGTTTGTGTAATTGAAAAAATAAAAAAGGAGCCATTAGGCTCCTTTTTCAATGTAAGTAATATTTTTACACGTCTAGGTTAACTACACGTAGTGCGTTATTTTCAATAAACTCACGACGAGGCTCAACTTGATCGCCCATTAAGGTTGCAAATAATTGATCCGCGCCAACAGCATCTTCAATAGTTACTTGCAACATACGACGAGCACTAGGATCCATTGTTGTTTCCCACAGCTGGCTAGGGTTCATTTCGCCTAGTCCTTTATAGCGTTGAATATAGATCCCACGCTTAGATTCTGTGATCAACCATTCCAAAGCATCCACAAAGTTATCAACAGGTTTTGTTTTCTCACCACGTTGAATATATGCACCTTCACTAAGGATGTTTGCGATATGAGTACCAGTCACAGCAATGCGTTGGTAGTCACGTGACGCAATAAAGTCATAATGAAGTACGTGCGCTTTATCAACACCGTGCTGACGAATATTCACAACCGGGTAATACATATTACGCTCAGTGTCATGCTCTGTACCTGCATGGAAAATAGTCGCATCTTCATCACGTTCAACTAGGTCATCAACTAACTCTTTTGTCCAAGCAATTACTTTCGCTTCGTCAGAAAGGTCATCCGTTTTTAACTCTGTTTGATAGATTAAGCGTTCCATTACCGTGTTAGGGTATTTACGTTTTAAACGCTCAATTACTTTAACTGTGTTTTGATAATCGTGAACGATTTCTTCTAGTGCTTCACCTTCAAGAGCTGGTGCATCTGTACTTGCATACAACGCAGCACCATTAAGAGCTAGCGATGTTAGGTATTCAACTAATGCAGGGTCATCTTTAATATAACGCTCTTGCTTACCTTTTTTCACTTTATAAAGTGGTGGTTGAGCAATATAAATATAGCCGCGTTCTACAATTTCAGGCATTTGACGATAGAAGAATGTTAATAGTAACGTACGAATATGAGAACCATCCACGTCCGCATCGGTCATGATGATGATACGGTGATAGCGTAATTTCTCAGGATTATATTCGTCACGACCAATACCACACCCTAATGCAGTAATTAGTGTTGCTACTTCTTGTGAAGATAACATTTTATCAAAACGTGCTTTTTCTACGTTTAAGATTTTACCCTTAAGTGGAAGAATAGCTTGGTTTTTACGGTTACGTCCCTGCTTGGCTGATCCGCCAGCAGAGTCCCCTTCCACTATATATAGTTCAGATTGGGCAGGATCTTTTTCTTGGCAATCAGCCAACTTACCTGGTAAACCAGCTAAGTCCATTGCACCTTTACGACGAGTCATTTCACGGGCTTTACGCGCCGCTTCACGAGCACGTGAGGCATCAATAATCTTACCTACAACAATTTTAGCATCAGTTGGGTTTTCTAATAAAAACTCAGTGAATTTTTCAGCCATTGCTTGTTCAACTGCAGACTTAACTTCACTTGAAACTAGCTTGTCTTTAGTTTGTGATGAGAACTTAGGATCAGGAACTTTTACACTAACAACAGCCGTTAAGCCTTCACGGGCATCATCACCGGTAGCATTACTGGTTGTTTTAGCTTTTTTGTTAAAGCCTTCTTTTTCCATGTAGTTATTAAGTGTACGTGTTAGCGCTGATCTAAAACCGGCTAAGTGAGTACCACCATCACGTTGTGGAATATTATTTGTGAAACAGTAAATGTTTTCTTGGTATGCATCATTCCACTGCATTGATACTTCAACGCTAATACCATCTTCTTCACGTTCGTGAGTAAAATGGAATACACCTTTATGTATAGGTGTTTTATTACGGTTTAAGTATTCAACGAAAGCTTGAATACCGCCTTCGTATTTAAAGTGATCAGATTTATTTTCTTCACGTTCATCATTTAAAATGATGCTCACACCTGAATTTAGGAATGAAAGCTCGCGTAAACGCTTAGCTAAAATTTCGTAATGAAAATCTAAGTTTGTGAATGTTTCACCACTTGGCCAAAAACGTAATTCAGTGCCCGTAGTTTCAGAGTCACCAATAACAGCTAGAGGTGCATCTGGAACGCCCATAGTGTAAAACTGCTCATGAAGTTTACCTTCACGGCGAACTGTAAGTTTTAGCTTTTCTGAAAGTGCATTTACAACAGAAACACCAACACCGTGTAAGCCACCTGATACTTTATAAGAGTTATCATCAAACTTACCACCGGCATGAAGTACCGTCATAATAACTTCGGCTGCTGATACGCCTTCTTCTTCATGGATAGAAGTTGGAATACCACGACCGTTATCTCGTACTGAGACAGAACCGTCTAAGTGAATCGTTACATAAATATCATCACAATGACCTGCTAAGGCTTCATCGATCGAGTTATCAACGACCTCAAACACCATGTGGTGTAAGCCTGTGCCATCATCGGTGTCCCCAATATACATTCCAGGACGCTTTCTTACTGCGTCTAATCCTTTAAGTACTTTAATACTCGACGAGTCATAATTCTCAGACATGGTTAATCCCACTTATCTTGTTATTAGGTTGCCATGTTTCACGTGGAACATTTGTAGTTCTCGTTGCATGGGTTCCACCACAGCAGAAATACTTTCAGACAAAATTGAAGAGATAAAAATTTGAGAACTGCAGTGAGCAAGTAATTGTCCCACTTTCTCTTTTGTATCTTCGCCTAACTCTGAAGGTAGATCATCTATTAGCAATATAGATTGCTTATCTGTCTCTGACTCAATTAAGCTATTTTGCGTAACTTTTAACGCATACAATAATAGCTTCAATTGACCGCGTGAGAATGTATTCTCCACGCTGTTGCCAGCGACACTAAAACTAAAATCGGCCTTATGAGGGCCTTTACTCGTAAACCCTTGGCGAGCATCTCGCTCAAAGTTTTGCTCTAACGCATCTGCAAGAGATTCGGTCTCTTTCCAGCCTGCGTTAAAGGTCATTTCTAAATCACGTACAAGCGTTAATTCTGCACACATTTTATCAAAAAACTGCTGCTTAAACCTACTTATATACGCCAATCTTAATTTATTTATTTCTTCAGCCAGTCTAACAAATTCTTTGTCCCAAAACTTAATTTGGTCAAAATAATTCTTAGGCTTAGTTTTTAACAATGCATTACGCTGTTTAAGTACTTTATTAAACGATTGCCACAAAAAAAAGAACTCATGTTCCACGTGGAACAAACCTAAATCTAAAAACTTTCTACGCTCTTTCGGCCCACCAAAAAATAAGGAGTAACTCTCTGGTGTAATAATTTGTACTGGCATGAGTTGAGCTAGTTCGGATATTTTACGGCTCGCTTTTCCTTGGATTTTTAAATTAGTTTCACCCGTTTGAGTTTTGCTAATGCCAATAGGAATAGATAAGTCGTGAATTGTTTTGCGCCCGTGAATTACAAACTGCTCATGCTGATGCGCGATAATACTTTTGTGTTTTGGAGTACGAAAAGATTTGCCGTGAGAAAGGTAATAAATAGCCTCTAAAAGGCTGGTTTTTCCGCTGCCATTTTCACCATAAATTATATTAACGCCATTGACTGGTTCTAGCGTCAGTGCCTCAATATTACGAAAATATTTGAGGCTCAAATGACTTAAGCTCATTATGTATTTATAATCTTATAAACGCATAGGCATAACAACATACATTGCTTCTTCATCGCCTGCACCTTCAATTAATGCACTGCTATTTGAGTCAGCTAATGTAAATAGTACGTCTTCTGTTTTTAGTGTGTTTAGTACGTCTAATACGTAAGACACGTTAAACCCGATTTCTAGGTCAGCACCTTCGTAACTTACTTCAACAACTTCTTCAGCTTGTTCTTGCTCTGGGTTGTTAGCCGTAATTTTTAATAAACCGTTTGATAAGTTTAAGCGTACACCACGAAACTTTTCATTAGATAAAATAGACACTCGTTGAAACGCATTTCGTAACCATTCACGGTTAGCTGTAATTACCTTATCCCCACCGCGTGGTAATACTCGACGGTAATCAGGAAAGCGCCCATCAACTAGTTTACTTGTAAATGTAAACTCAAGATCGATGATACGAATATGGTTGGCACCAAACTGAATTGTTACCAATTCGTCGTCAGCGACCATAAGACGCATAATTTCTTGCACACCTTTGCGAGGTATAATTAGCTGGCGCTGCGTATTAAGCGATTGCGTTAATTGCTTTTGCGCTATAGCCAAACGGTGACCATCTGTCGCCACTGTTTTTATATCGGTATTATCTACTTCAAACGACATACCATTTAAGTAATAACGTACGTCTTGATTTGCCATTGAAAAATGCGTGCTTTCGAGTAACTTACGAAGCTCTAAGCGAGTAAGTTGAAATTCAACCTCTCCATCCCACTCTTCTAAATTAGGAAAATCATCAGCAGACAAAGTCGTTAATGAAAAACGGCTTTTACCACTAGTTAAAAGTAATTGATGCTCTTGCAAGCTTAAAGTAATGTCTGAACCATCAGGTAGACTTTTACAAATATCGAGTAACTTTTTAGCGGGTAACGTTAGTTTTGTATCGGCAATATCATCACCTACAAATACACCAGAAACTAGTTCAATTTCAAGGTCAGTACCCGTCATTGAAAGTTGTCCGTTTTCTACCACTAACAATACGTTAGATAAAATTGGCAACGTGTGTTTGCGCTCTATTGCGCCAGACACTTGCACCAATGGCTTTAAAAATTGTTGTCTTGATATTGTTATTTGCATAATAAAGTCAGCCCTAAGATGACAATGTTCTTATTAAATTTTGGTAATCTTCTTTAATTTCGTGGCTTTCGTCACGTAGTGATTTTATCTTACGACATGCATGTAATACGGTCGTATGATCGCGTCCACCAAATGCGTCACCAATCTCAGGTAAGCTGTGATTAGTTAATTCTTTAGATAATGCCATAGCTACTTGACGCGGCCTCGCTATAGAGCGGCTGCGGCGCTTAGATAACAGATCTGATATACGAATTCGATAGTACTCAGCAACAGTGCGCTGAATATTGTCTATGGTAACCAGTTTATCTTGCAAGGCAAGTAAATCGCGTAGCGCTTCTTTTACAAAGTCGATAGAAATTGGACGACCCGTAAAGTTCGCATTAGCGATTACACGGTTAAGTGCACCTTCTAATTCACGTACATTCGAGCGTAATTTTTTTGCAATAAAAAAGGCAACTTCGTGTGGTAAGTTAATCTTACTTTGCTGGGCTTTTTTCATCAAAATAGCAACACGCGTTTCAAGCTCTGGTGGCTCAATCGCGATTGTTAATCCCCAACCAAAACGTGATTTAAGCCTGTCTTCAACGCCTTCAATCTCTTTAGGATAACGGTCAGAGGTTAAAATAATTTGTTGGTTGCCTTCAAGCAATGCATTAAAGGTATGAAAAAACTCTTCTTGTGAACGCTCTTTGTTAGCAAAAAATTGAATATCATCAATCATCAATGCATCAACACTACGGTAATAACGCTTAAATTCTTCTATCGCATTATTTTGAAGTGCCTTTACCATATCTTGAACAAAGCGTTCTGAATGCATGTAAACAATTTTAGCATCTGGCTTATTTGCCATAATGCCGTTACCTACTGCATGTAATAGGTGAGTTTTACCTAAACCAGTGCCACCGTATATAAATACAGGGTTAAAAGCAGAGCCAGGATTGTCGGCAACCTGTGTGGCCGCAGCTTTTGCTAATTGGTTTGATTTACCTTCAACAAAGCTATCAAAAGTATAGTTTTCTTTAATGTTAGATTTGTAACCTGACTTAGGTGCAGGTTCAACAACTGGCTTTTGCTCGCGAGGCTGTTGTTTTGCTGAAGCGTGTGCACTTGGTGCCGATTGAGTTTCTATAACCGGTGCAGCTTGTGCATTTAATAAAGGTTTACTACCTACATCAAAACGTAGTTTTGGTGCTTCAACACCACAAATTTCTACTAGTAATTCGTTAATTCTATTTAGGTACTTTTCTCTCACCCAATCAAGCACAAAGCGATTAGGTGCATAAATCGTCAAGGTATCTTCGGTACTTTCTGCTTGTAGCGGTCTTACCCACATACTGAATTGCTGCGAAGGCAACTCATCTTGCAATACATATAAACAACTTTGCCAAACCGACAGATACACAGTTAAACTCCCAGAGATATAATTTTTATTCCCGCACATCATTAATGATTGTAAATCATACATTTATTGCGTTCAAATGGTCCAATAAGCGACCCAAGACCGCGTATTATGAAGACACTTTATCCACAAGTAAAAGATTGATTTTTATAAAATTGTTGATATCGATGTATAAAATCATTAACAAGCTGATTTAAAACAGTTTTTATTTTAGATCCTGAGAGGAGATCATAACAAAATAACACCAAGATCGCGAACCAAATTTACGATCCAATTTACTTTTCCCCCGCTTTTATTCACTTTTTATACAAGGGCTGTGGAAAACTTCTTATTTATGATGATCCTAACAGATCGCCTTATATGATCTCTCATATAGTAGTAGATGGGTTATATACCCTTAACGTAATTATGATTGACTTTACATTACTTACACTATAATATCTCGCGCTCGCAATGGCACCTATGCCAGGATCGCGACCTGTATAGGATGTTTTAACTTTAACCGATCGGATGAGATTGTTATGAAAAGAACTTTTCAACCTAGCGTTTTAAAACGCAAACGTGCACACGGCTTCCGTGCTCGCATGGCAACTGTAAATGGCCGTAAAGTATTAGCACGTCGCCGCGCTAAAGGCCGCAAAGTTCTTTCTGCTTAATTTATAAGTGGAAGACTTTAGCTTTGGCAGGGAGTTACGTCTGTTAACTCCCTCGCATTACTCTCGCATATTTAATGAACCCGCTCGGGCTGCAACTCCTTTCTTTACTCTATTAGCTAAACCAAATGACCAAGAAAAACCTCGGTTAGGTCTTACTGTTGCTAAAAAACGTGTAAAAAAGGCATGCCAACGAAACCGTATTAAACGTCTCGCTCGCGAAAGTTTTCGTTTAAATCAACACAGCATCGATAATATTGATATTGTGCTTATGGTCAAAAATGGTATTGATGAGCAGTCTAATGAAGAAATAACCAAACAACTTACTAAATTATGGCGAAAAATTAACGAACGCTGTAAACCAGGTGCACCTAAACCGCCACCTTTTAAGAAACGCCCAAACAAATCAGCTAAATCTAATAAACAAACCTAATTGCAATAGAATTGCAGGGTTAATTAATGTATCTTTAGCTCACCTTTTAATCATGCATTTAAATTTTCTAATTGAGTCTTTAAACACATGATATCTATCTCACTAAACTTAAGTAGGGGCATAAACATCATGAGGTTACTTAAACCACTTGTTGCTTTACCGAAGTTTTGTTTAGTGTTATTTATCCGCGGTTATCAAAAGTGGATTAGCCCGCTGTTAGGTCCGCATTGTCGTTTTAATCCAACCTGCTCTAGTTATGCAATTCAAGCAATTAATTTGCATGGGTTTATAAAAGGTAGTTGGTTAGCTTTAAAACGCATACTAAAATGCCATCCTTTACATTCAGGCGGAGACGACCCCGTTCCTGAAAAATTAACCCATATTAACCACCAACACGAGAAATAAGAGCTGTTATGGAATCGCAACGCACGTTTTTATTAATTGGCCTAATGCTAGTGTCGTTTTTATTGTTCCAAGAATGGGATAATGATTACAACAAGCCTAAAGTCGATCCAAGTGCCACAACACAAACACTACAAGCAAATTCACCAGAGTCGGATGATTATATTCCTTCATCGTCAGATTCAGAGTTACCTGCTTCAGCAACTTTAGCTAAGCGTTCAGTTATTGAAATTACGACTGACGTTTTTAAAGTTAAAATTGACACCAAAGGCGGTGACATTGTTGAAACAGACCTTCTTCAATACGAAGAGACAAAAGGCAGTGAAACGCCTTTTATGCTCCTTGGTGAACTTATTGAAGGTAGACAATACTTTTCACAAAGTGGCTTAATTGGTTTAAATGGCCCTGACGGATCAGCGAATGGTCGCCCTACTTATAGTACCGAACAAAAGTCATATACCTTAACGGGTGATGTGCTTCGCGTTCCACTTCAGTTTACTGATAGTAATGGTGTTAATTTTACTAAAACGTATGTATTCAAAAAAGGTCAGTATGACGTAGGCTTAGAATACAAAATTAACAACACCACCAGCACACCTCTTCAAGTTCAGCTATACACGCAAATTAAGCGTACTGTACAAGAAAAAGGCAGCATGGTTGATCAAAACTATTTAGGTGCTGCATACGGTACTGATGAAGAACCTTACGAAAAGTATAGTTTTTCTGATATGGCTGATAAAAACCTAAATAAAAGCACACAAGGTGGCTACGTTGCATTTATACAGCATTACTTTGTAAGTGCTTGGGTTCCAATGCAGGATCAATCAAATACTATTTATAGCTTAATTACGAAAAGTAATGCCGCTATTATTGGTGCTAAAGACCCTGCTGTTAATATTCAAGCAGGTAGTGAGCAAACACTAACTGCTACTTATTATATGGGCCCGAAAGAATCAGATATTCTTGAAGCGATTCACCCAGACCTAGACTTAACTGTAGATTACGGTTGGTTATGGTTTATTTCGCAACCTTTATTTGTATTGCTAAAATGGTTACACAGCATTTTAGGTAACTGGGGTGTAGCAATTATTGCCATCACTATTATCGTAAAATCGTTAATGTACCCGCTAACTAAAGCGCAATACACTTCAATGGCAAAAATGCGTGCCCTACAGCCTAAAATGGCAGCTCTTAAAGAAAAGTTTGGTGATGACCGTCAAAAGTTCGGCCAAGCAACTATGGAAATGTACAAAAAAGAAAAAGTTAACCCTATGGGTGGCTGTTTCCCTATTTTGCTACAAATGCCAATTTTCTTAGCCTTGTTCTACGTATTCTTAGAGTCTACTGAACTTCGCCATGCTGAATTTATTTTTTGGTTAACTGACCTTTCTGCACAAGACCCGTACTACGTATTACCGATATTATTTGGTGCGAGTATGTTTGTGACGCAAAAGCTACAACCTATGACGGTTACTGATCCAATGCAGCAAAAAATGATGACCTTTATGCCGGTTATCTTCTCTGTATTCTTCTTATGGTTCCCATCTGGTCTAGTTCTTTACTGGTTAGTGTCTAACCTTATTTCTATTGTCCAGATGTTAATCATCTACCGTGGCATGGAAAAGAAAGGAATTAAAGTAAGAGGCTAATTGCCTATACCCAAGCCACATCAAGATGGTTTGAGTATATTACTTATATAAAGGCGACTTCGGTCGCCTTTTTTATTGCCTGTTTTTCACCACAGCTATTCGCTACCAATAAATCGATAGGTTACAATACGGGCATAAAGTTACTCACCGTTGGTAAATTAATAGCATGATCAATCAAGATACAATTGCAGCACAAGCAACAGCACCTGGACGTGGTGGTGTTGGTATTATTCGCGTTTCAGGTAGCCTTGCTAAAAGTGTCGCCGAAAAAGTAGTAGGTAAAATACCTAAAGTCCGCTACGCCGATTATGTGCCATTTAAAAGCCTTGCTGGCGAGCAACTTGATCAAGGTATTGCCATTTACTTTGCAGGCCCAAACTCATTCACTGGTGAAGACGTACTTGAATTACAAGGCCATGGCGGCCCTGTAGTGCTGGATATGTTACTTAAAGAAATTAGTAAAATAGAGGGCGTTCGTTTAGCAAAGCCTGGTGAGTTTTCTGAACGTGCATTTATGAATGACAAGCTTGATTTAACACAAGCAGAAGCCATCGCCGACTTAATTAATGCCACTAGCGAGCAAGCCGCTAAAAGCGCCCTACAGTCTCTCCAAGGTGAATTTTCTAAGCACATAGAAACACTCGTAGAAAAAGTAATTCACTTACGTATGTATGTAGAAGCGGCAATAGATTTTCCTGATGAAGAAATTGATTTTTTATCAGATGGTAAAGTGTCAGGCGACTTAGACGCTATTATTACTCAGCTTAACACTGTAACCAATCAAGCCAAGCAAGGCAGCATCATGCGCGAAGGCATGCGTGTTGTTATTGCAGGTCGCCCTAATGCGGGTAAATCAAGCCTGCTTAACGCTCTAGCCGGTCGTGAAGCCGCAATCGTAACAGAAATAGCCGGTACCACTCGGGACGTACTACGAGAGCATATACATATAGATGGTATGCCACTGCATATTATAGATACAGCAGGCCTACGCGAAAGCCCAGACAGAGTAGAGCAAATAGGTATTGAGCGTGCGTGGGATGAAATAAACCAAGCCGATCGCGTTTTATTTATGCTTGATGGCACTGATACTATAGATACAGACCCGCACAAAATTTGGCCTGAATTTATGGCAAAATTACCAGAAGGTATGGGGGTTACGGTCATCAGAAATAAAGCTGATTTATCGGGCGACATAGTAGGAATGGAGCAAGAGCAACAATACCCGGTCATTAGCTTAAGTGCTAAAAATGCTGACGGCATTGAACTCGTTCGCGAGCATTTAAAAGCTTGTATAGGCTTCCAAGGCGCAACAGAAGGTGGCTTTATGGCCCGTCGCCGTCATTTAGATGCACTAGAGAGTGCTGCGTATCATTTAGAAACGGGTAAAACACAGTTAGAAATGCACATTGCTGGTGAAATACTCGCTGAAGAACTGCGTTTAACACAGCAGTATTTAAACGAAATAACTGGTGAATTTACCTCAGACGACTTACTTGGCAAAATATTTAGCTCGTTTTGTATTGGTAAATAAACACACTATTACAGATATATTTTTATTATAAGAGCACTTAGGTGCTCTTTTTTTATGTAAAATATTTCATTTTAAAATATGTATTTATACACCTGATGCCTGCAAATTACTGCCAATAAAATCATATCCAAAACTATCTTTATTACGTGCCAGAGAGCTCTGATTATATAGAGTAGACAATAATGAGAGTGCTTATTGAGGAGTTAATAGCACAAATCACACCTATTATTAGGTTAAAATCGTTACATTTTTAAACAAGCGCACGCTTTAATAGCGTTATATGTCGTACAAAAAGTAGTTATAAATGGCTTTCTTATACTTACTTTAGCTCACAAAAATGCACTAAAACACATCTCATACACGCAAAAAATGATGTTATTCGCTCAATTAAAGAGCTAAAAAACACTGATTAGTACTCTAAAAAGCTTACTTTTGACAATCTATAATTTGATAATCACTGTGATTTTTAAATAAAATAACTCAACTGTTAAGTATTCAAAACTTTTGATCTGCTAACTCCACCAGCAAAATTAATAAAAATAGCAGCTCTAAATTCGCATAAAATTAAAAATACCGAGATCACTTATCCACAATATCTAATTTTCAACTCAGATAAATACCAAAACTAGGTAAATCAGCCGCAAAAACCTCATGATCAATTGAAATTTATCTATTTATGAACTTATTTTTAATTAATTTCATTAGATCTGCTTTATTAGATCATTTTTAAAAATTATTTTCGATCTAAATTTAAGGTTATCAACAGGCTTTATATCCACATTATGATCAACAAGTATTTTTAATTGGGATATTTACAATTTAATTTTTTACTGACAAGTAATATCAATAACTTAGCGAATATAAAACAACCTAAAAAAACACTTTAAGCAGAGCTTTCCCCACTGTTATCAACAACTTGATCAGAAGATTACATTTAAAGATAATTTGTTAAACATCGCATTATCAATAACTTAAAGAGACAATTTTGATTGAGTGTAAAATTACCGCAAAAATAGTTATACAAAAAAGCACTCTTAACTTTACTGTTATCCTCACTCAGTTATCATAGGCGGTAATTAAAACCAATGTGATCACTAATATTCATGAGTTCAGTAAATCTTATTGTCGGCAGCCAAATGGGATCGGCCGAGTATGTTGCAGAGCAATTAAGCGACGCGCTTAATAACCTTGGTATTACTACGCAACTGCATGATCAACCTGAATTTAGCGATATTGATCAGCAAAATACTATTTGGTTAATCTGCACATCAACTTATGGTGCAGGTGATTACCCTGAAAATCTTATTAGTTTTGTTGAAGATGTAGCTCAAGCAGATGATTTATCTGAATTAAAATATTCTGTAATCGCTTTAGGCGACACTAGTTATGATACTTATAACCTAGCAGGACGTAATATAGATGCCTTATTAACTCAAAAAGGCGCTATAAAAGTAGCTGAACGTTTAGAGCTTAATATTCTCGATGAAGCACTACCAGAAGACACTGCATTAACATGGTTAGACTCTTGGATAACTCAAACAGGCATAAAATAGATAGATCAAGTAAAAAGTTATATATAAAGTTACCCACAATTTACTAATAATTTAATAGGTTTTGTGGATAAAGATTGAATAAACTGCGTTTTAAAGCATGCTTATCCATTGGATAAGATCCAACTGATTCAACCCTGTGCATAAAGTGCCTTTTTGATCAGAGCTTATTTGCTGGATGATCCGATCATATTAACACCTTTAGATCTGATCTAATTTCATGTTTTAAATGAAGATCTAAACCTTATCAACAGAAAAGTCGATCAGTAGTAGTAATAGTAATAAAAGATCTCTTTAAAAGATCCTTTATATTATTAGAGATCACATACTTAGATCTTGCCCTTTGTTTAATCATTTATCTTCTGCCAATTTCTAGGTAGAATACGCTCCCTTTTGAAGTTTACCGGTTTGATTTAAGTAGGATCCCATTAATGATTTTTCACGAAAATTTTGACGTTATCGTAGTAGGTGGTGGACATGCTGGCACTGAAGCCGCATTAGCAGCTGCCCGCATGGGGATGAATACCCTGCTACTGACTCACAATATGGATACCCTTGGTCAAATGTCTTGCAACCCAGCAATTGGTGGGATTGGCAAAGGTCATTTGGTAAAAGAGATCGACGCACTTGGTGGTGCAATGGCACAGGCCATTGATAAAGGCGGGATCCAATTTCGTACACTAAATTCTTCAAAAGGACCTGCTGTTCGTGCTACACGAGCACAAGCAGATCGCGCTTTGTACAAAGCGGCTATTCAAACAACATTACAAAACCAAGATAACCTTAAGATTTTTCAACAATCATGTGATGATCTTATTGTTGAAAACGATCGTGTTACTGGCGTAGTAACTCAAATGGGTTTACGTTTTAGTGCACCAAGTGTTGTTTTAACCGTGGGTACTTTTTTAGGCGGCTTAATTCATATTGGTTTAGAAAATTATAAAGGCGGTCGTGCAGGCGATCCCCCTTCAATCGCTTTAGCTGATCGCTTACGTGAACATCCATTTAGAGTTGATCGTTTAAAAACAGGTACGCCACCACGTATTGATGCACGTACTGTTGATTTTACAAAAATGGAAGCACAGCCTGGTGATACGCCAACACCTGTGTTTTCGTTTATGGGTAAACAATCTGATCACCCACAACAGATACCGTGTTACATAACTTACACAAACGAAAAAACACATGATGTTATTCGCAAAAACTTACATCGCTCACCTATGTACTCAGGTGTTATTGAAGGTATTGGTCCACGTTATTGCCCTTCAATTGAAGATAAAATTGTTCGTTTTGCAGATAAAGATAAACATCAAATATTTGTTGAGCCTGAAGGTTTAACATCATACGAATTATACCCAAATGGTATTTCGACTAGTTTACCGTTTGATGTACAACTTGAGATTGTGCAATCGATTACAGGTTTTGAAAATGCACATATTTGTCGACCTGGCTACGCAATTGAATATGATTACTTTGATCCACGTGATTTAAAACAATCTTTAGAAACTAAATTTATTGAAGGTTTATTTTTTGCGGGTCAAATTAATGGTACTACTGGCTATGAAGAAGCAGGTGCACAAGGCTTAATTGCAGGCATGAATGCTGCACTAAAAGTGCAAGGCAAAGATTCTTGGACACCACGTCGTGATGAAGCTTACGTGGGTGTATTAATCGACGACTTAGCAACATTGGGTACAAAAGAACCATACCGCATGTTTACCAGTCGTGCCGAATACCGTTTATTACTTCGTGAAGATAACGCTGATATTCGTTTAACTGAAAAAGGCCGTGAGCTAGGTTTAGTAAATGACGAACGCTGGCAGGCATTTAACGAAAAAATGGAAATCATCGAAAAAGAGAAGCAACGCATTAAAGATACGTGGATTCATAAAGATCACGCCGTTGTAGATCAAGTAAATGCATTACTGAAAACACCGCTTACACGTGAAGCAAGTTTAGAAGAATTACTTCGTCGCCCAGAGATTCGTTATAACGATCTTATGGCTATAGAAGGGTTAGGATCTGAATTTACAAACAAAGCGGCACTTGAACAAGTTGAGATCCATACTAAGTACGCAGGTTACATTGCGCGTCAACAAGATGAGATCAACAAACAGCTTCGTCATGAGCAAACAATTTTACCAAAAGAGTTTGATTATAAAACCGTATCTGGTTTGTCAAATGAGGTAGTTGCCAAGCTTATTGAGTCGCGTCCTGACACTATTGGTCAAGCATCGCGTATTTCTGGTATCACCCCAGCAGCGATTTCGCTATTATTAGTGTATCTGAAGAAGCAAGGCTTATTACGCAAATCCGCGTAACGGTAAGGGTACATAGTGTTACAGCAACAATTAACTACATTGTTAGCGCAAACTGATATTGCGCTAACAGAAAAACAACAGCAACAGCTAGTTCGTTACGTCGAGTTATTGAATAAGTGGAATAAGGCTTATAACTTAACCTCAGTACGCTTACCTGAAGAAATGATGATTAAGCATATTATGGATAGCTTAGTTGTTGCGCCTCACTTACCCGGTCATCATTATATTGATGTTGGAACGGGTCCTGGATTACCGGGTATCGTATTAGCAATTGCATTACCTAATACACATTTTGTGTTATTAGATAGCTTAGGTAAACGTGTACGATTTTTAATGCATGTTAAACATGAGCTTGGTCTTGATAATGTAACCCCGGTTCAGTCAAGAGTTGAAGAATATCAATCAAGTGTTAAATTAGACGGCGTACTAAGTCGTGCATTTGCTTCATTACAAGATATGGTTGACTGGTGTTCGCACTTAATCGATCATTCGGGTAAATTTATAGCACTTAAAGGCGTGTTCCCTAGCGAAGAGCTAGAGTCACTGCCTGCAGGCGTTAAGTTTGAGCAAAAAATTGCATTAGAAGTACCTAAGTTAGATGCACAACGACATTTAATTATTCTTTCTAAAGACTAGGGATCAGAGACACCGTGGCAAAAGTCATCGCATTAGCAAATCAAAAAGGTGGAGTGGGTAAAACTACAACCGCTGTTAACCTCGCTGCGTCTATGGCTGCAACGAAACGTAAAGTGCTGTTAATTGATCTCGATCCGCAAGGTAATGCGACTATGGGGAGTGGCGTGGATAAGTATGGCGACGTGCCAACTATTTACGACTTACTTATTGAAGATAAACCTATAGAAGACGTTATCATCAAAGAAACGTCTGGTGAATACCATATGATTGCTGCAAACGGTGATGTAACCGCTGCAGAAGTTAAATTGATGGAATTGTTTGCCCGTGAAGTGCGTTTACGTAACGCACTTGAAAAAATTCAGGACCAGTACGAATTTATTTTTATCGACTGTCCACCCTCTCTAAATATGTTAACTGTTAATGCAATGGCCGCTGCTGATTCTATTTTAGTGCCAATGCAGTGTGAGTATTATGCACTTGAAGGGTTAACTGCATTAATGGATACGATTACGCAGCTTGCTAAGTTAGTGAATCCTAGCTTACAAATTGAAGGCATACTTCGTACTATGTACGACCCGCGTAACCGTTTGGCAAATGATGTATCAGAACAATTAAAACAACATTTTGGCGATAAAGTATACCGTACGGTGATCCCGCGTAATGTTCGTTTAGCTGAAGCACCTAGTTTTGGTACTCCTGCTATGTACTATGACCGGGCATCAAGTGGCGCTAAAGCTTATTTAGCACTCGCTGGTGAAATGTTACGCAGAAAAGAAAAAACAGCGTCCGTTGTCGCCTAACTTTGAGGTAAAAAAATAACATGTCTGCTAAAAAACGAGGTTTAGGCCGAGGACTCGATGCACTTTTAAGTTCGTCAAAGCCTGCACCGAGCGCAAGCAAGGAACAAGACACATCAAACGTGACTGAAGCTGTAAAAAATGCAGCTGGGCCAAATAACAGTGAATTACAAAAACTTCCAATAGAGTTTTTACACTCTGGTAAATACCAACCTCGTAAAGACATGTCTGAAGAGGCGCTAGAAGAGCTTGCTAGTTCTATTCGCTCACAAGGTATTATTCAACCTATTGTTGTGCGCCCTATTGCACATAATAGCTTTGAAATTATTGCTGGTGAACGTCGTTGGCGCGCAGCGCAAATAGCTAAGCTTGAAACAGTACCTTGTATTATTAAAGATGTACCTGATGAAGCGGCTGTTGCAATCGCACTGATAGAAAATATTCAGCGTGAAGATTTAAATGCTATGGAAGAAGCAGTTGCACTTAACCGTTTACTAATAGAATTTGAATTAACACATCAACAAGTAGCTGATGCGGTGGGCAAATCACGTACCACAGTAACTAACTTACTTCGTTTAAATAATCTAAATAGCGATGTAAAAATTCTGTTAGAGCATGGCGATATTGAAATGGGCCATGCTCGTTGTCTTTTGGCTCTTGAAGGTGAAGCGCAGTCAGATGCTGCTCGTTTAGCTGTCGCTAAAGCATTAACAGTTCGAGAAACTGAAAAGCTCGTACGTTCAATTTTAGAACCTATACCTGCCAAAGAAATAACCGAAAAAGATCCAGATGTTAAGCAGTTAGAACAACAACTCGCTGAAAACCTAGGTGCTAAAGTAGAGATTAACTACAATAAAAAAGGCAAAGGTAAACTGGTTATTTCGTATACTAACCTAGATGAACTTGACGGCATTTTAAATCGTATCAATCACGACAATACCCACCATTAGTTTTCTACATGTCTAAAAAGGGACATTTGTAGCTATTTCGTGTTACAAAGCATCTACTCAAGTTGCAAAACTGGCAGGATTAAGTATAATTTCGCCAGTTTTCACACCCTAACAATTAGAACGCAATAAAGGTTAACTAAACGTGACTGATAAGTTAGCGAGTCCATATCGACTTGCCGTATTAAAGTTAATTTGCCTTCAGGGTGTTGTAGCATTAGTTGCTGCTGTAATTATTTTTTTTAGTTCGGGGGTCAATGCCGCGTTTTCATCACTCGCTGGTGGAGCTGTAGCAGTACTTCCGCACTTTGTATTTGCACTCTATGCATTCAGATATATGGGTGCAAGTCGAGCAAATCAAGCGTATGCCTCGTTGAAACGCGGCAACGGATTAAAGTTTATGCTAACAATTGTATTGTTTGCGCTAGTACTGAAGCATTTTCCGGTAATTTTATTACCCTTTTTTAGTACTTATATACTGGCGCTCTTTACTGGATTGTTCGCACCCGTTTTTTTTAAACATTAACTTTTGGGATATAACATGGCAGCAGAAGAAGTTACTCTATCTGGCCATATCCAGCACCATTTGACCAATGCTAAGATGTGTTCGACCGATACAGGTCTCGCCTTCAATAAAGCATGTACGGACAGTGGATTCTGGACATGGCATATAGATACCCTTGCATGGTCTATCGGTTTAGGTCTTATATTTTTATGGATCTTTCGTAGTGCCGCTAAAAAATCAACACTAGGTGTACCTGGAAAATTTCAGTGTTTTATTGAAATAATCGTAGAATTTGTTGGTGACAACGTACGCGATACTTTCCATGGTAAAAGCAAACTTATTGCACCATTAGCCTTAACGATTTTCGTTTGGGTGTTCTTAATGAACTTAATGGATTTAATACCAGTTGATTTCCTTCCAGCATTTGCAGGTTTCGTTGGTGAGACTGCATTTGGCATGGATTCACACGATGTGTACATGAAAATTGTACCAACGACTGACATTAATATGACTTCAGCGCTAGCGCTGGGTGTATTTATACTAATGGTTGGTTTTTCAATCAAAATAAAAGGTATTGGCGGGTTTATTAAAGAGTTAACGCTTCATCCGTTCAGCTCAAATAACATGTTTGTTCAAATTATTTTGATACCATTTAACTTATTACTTGAACTGATTGCACTCGTTTCTAAACCGTTTTCATTAGCACTACGTTTGTTTGGTAACTTATATGCTGGCGAGTTGATTTTCATCTTGATCGGCGCTATCGGTTTTATGCAACTACCGTTGCACTTTGTTTGGGCTGTATTCCATATTCTAGTTATTACATTACAAGCATTCTTATTCATGATGCTTACGATTGTATACCTAAGCATGGCAAGTTCAGATAATCACTAATTTTTAGATTTACAATTTTACTTTTACTTTTAACTTTACAATTGAAACTTTGGAGAAATAAATGGAAGCTTTAGAATTATTAACAGGCTTAAAATACATCGCAGTAGCTTTACTAATCGGTTTTGGTGCAATCGGCACAGCAATCGGTTTTGGTAACATGGGCGGTAAATTCCTTGAAGCATGTGCGCGTCAACCTGAGCTTGCACCTTCGCTACAAGTTAAGATGTTTATTCTTGCTGGTCTAATCGATGCTGTAGCAATGATTGGTGTTGGTATCGCTATGGTATTGTTGTTCGTACTTTAATTTTATTTTTTGAACAGCTTACTATTTAAGGAGGAGCGGTTGTGAATTTAAACGCCACTCTTATCGGTGAATTGATTGCGTTTACGGTGTTCGTATTATTTTGTATGAAATACGTATGGCCACCACTAAACGGTGCAATTGAAGCTCGCCAGAAAAAAATCGAAGATGGTTTAGCTGCCTCTGATAGAGCCGAAAAAGACTTAGAACTTGCGCAAAAGAAAGCTGCTGAACAGCTTAAAGATGCAAAAGCTCAAGCGGCTGATATCATTGATCAAGCTAAAAAGCGTGCAGTGCTAATTGTTGACGAAGAAACACTTCGTGGTCAGCAAGAGCGTGAAAGTATCATTGCTCAAGGGCACTCTGAAGTTGAGTCTGAACGTAATCGCATAACAGAAGAGCTACGTAAGCAAGTAGCAACGCTGGCAGTGATTGGTGCAGAACGTATTTTAGAGCGTGAAATTAATCAAGCCGCACATAGTGACATCGTTGAAAAACTTGTCGCTGAGCTGTAATTAGGAGGGTATGAGCATGTCTAATTTGACTACTATCGCTCGCCCATACGCTAAAGCGGCTTTTGAACTTGCCGTTGAGAAAGGCACTCTTGAAAGCTGGAACGATATGTTGTTCTTTGCTGGCCACGTAGCCAGCAATGAGCAAGCATCATCTGTTTTAGCGAGTATGCCTACAGCTACTGCACAAGCTGAATTATTTATTCAACTTTGTGCTGAGCAGCTCAACGAACAAGGTCAGAACCTAGTTAAGGTGATGGCTGAAAATGGACGTTTGATAGCTCTACCTGAAGTTGCACAGTTATTTGCTGATTTTAAAGCAGAATACGATAAAGAAATCGAAGTAGATGTGATTTCTGCAACTCCTCTTGTTGCTGCGCAGCAAGAGTCATTGGTAGCGGCACTTGAAAAACGTTTCGCACGCAAAGTTAAGCTGAATTGTAGTGAAGACGCGTCAGTGGTTGGCGGACTTATTATTAGGTCTGGCGACACTGTAATCGACGGTACTATTCGCGGTAAATTAAGCCGCTTAGCTACAACACTACAATCGTAATTGGGAAAAAGAGCATGCAACTTAATTCCACTGAAATTTCAGATCTGATCAAACAACGTATTGAGAAGTTCGAAGTTGTAAGTGAAGCTCGTAACGAAGGTACTATTGTATCTGTTACTGACGGTATCATCCGCATCCACGGTCTTGCTGACTGTATGCAAGGTGAAATGATTGAGCTTCCTGGCAGCCGTTATGCTATCGCACTAAACCTTGAGCGCGACTCAATTGGTGCAGTAGTAATGGGTCCGTACGCTGACCTTACTGAAGGCGTAAAAGTATATACTACTGGTCGTATTTTAGAAGTTCCTGTTGGTCCTGGTCTACTTGGTCGTGTTGTAAACACACTAGGTGCTCCAATCGATGGTAAAGGCGCTCTAGATAACGACGGGTTTGAACCTGTAGAAAAAATCGCACCAGGTGTAATCGAGCGTAAATCTGTAGATGAGCCAGTTCAAACTGGTTATAAATCTATTGATGCGATGATTCCAGTTGGTCGTGGTCAACGTGAGCTTATCATTGGGGATCGCCAAACAGGTAAAACTGCACTAGCAATCGATGCAATCATCAATCAAAAAGACACAGGCGTTAAGTGTGTGTACGTTGCGATTGGTCAAAAAGCGTCTACTATTGCAAACGTAGTTCGTAAATTAGAAGAGCATGGTGCACTAGCAAATACTATCGTAGTTGTTGCATCTGCTTCTGAATCTGCGGCACTTCAGTACTTAGCACCGTTCGCGGGCTGTACTATGGGTGAATACTTCCGTGACCGTGGTGAAAACGCATTAATCGTATATGATGATTTGTCTAAGCAAGCAGTTGCTTACCGTCAAATTTCATTACTACTTAAGCGTCCACCAGGCCGTGAAGCATACCCAGGTGACGTATTCTACCTTCACTCTCGTCTTTTAGAGCGTGCATCGCGTGTAAACGCAGATTACGTTGAAAAGTTCACCAATGGTGAAGTAAAAGGTAAAACTGGTTCATTGACGGCATTGCCAATCATTGAAACTCAAGGCGGCGACGTTTCTGCGTTCGTACCGACTAACGTTATCTCTATCACCGATGGTCAGATCTTCTTAGAAACTGACTTATTCAACTCAGGTATCCGTCCGGCAGTAAATGCTGGTATCTCGGTATCGCGTGTTGGTGGTGCTGCACAAACTAAAATCGTTAAGAAACTAGGTGGCGGTATCCGTCTAGCCTTAGCTCAGTACCGTGAATTAGCTGCGTTCTCGCAGTTCGCGTCTGACCTTGATGATGCAACTCGTGCTCAACTTGAGCATGGTGAGCGTGTAACAGAGCTAATGAAGCAGAAACAGTACGCGCCAATGTCTGTTGCTGATATGTCTTTGTCGTTATTTGCTGCTGAAAAAGGCTTCCTTCAAGACATCGAAATCTCGAAAATCGGTGACTTTGAAGCTGCTTTACTTTCTTATGCAAGTAGCACATACGCAGAGCTTGTGGCTCAAATCAATGAAACTGGTAACTTAAATGCCGAGATCGAAGCGCAGCTTAAAGAACTTCTAACGAAGTTCAAGTCTACGCAAACTTGGTAATTTAGTTATTAATGGTGAGCTTTAGGAAACTAAAGCACACCTTGATTCGGAGAGAGAGTCATGGCCAGCGGAAAAGAGATTAAAAGCAAGATCGGGAGTATTAAAAATACTCAAAAGATCACTAGCGCAATGGAAATGGTTGCTGCGTCTAAAATGAAAAGGGCGCAAGAACGCGTTGCTTCAAGCCGTCCATACGCTGACAAATTACGTGAAGTAATTGGTCGTGTTGCTCAAGCAAATCTTGATTTTACTCACCCGTTCTTAAAAGATCGTGAAGTAAAACGAGTTGGTTATATTGTTATCTCTACAGACCGTGGTCTGTGTGGCGGTCTAAACTCAAACGAGTTTAAGAAAGTTGCACTTGATGTTAAAGCGTGGAAAGAAAAAGGTGTTGATGCTGAATTTGCTACTTTAGGTAGTAAAGCAGCTGGTTTCTTCCAACGTTTTGGTGGTCAACTACTCGCTAAAAAAGCGGGCCTAGGAGATAAACCTTCAGTACAAGATGTTATTGGTCCTGTAAAAATAATGCTTGATGCATTTTCTGAAGGCAAAATAGACCGTTTATTCTTGGTATATAACAAGTTCGTTAATACCATGAAGCAAGAGCCAATTATAGATCAGTTACTCCCTTTGCCAAAAGCTGAAGAAGAAGTATCTGCTCACACATGGGATTACTTATACGAGCCAAACCCAGAGGCTATTTTAGAGTCTTTGTTAGTACGCTTTATTGAGTCTCAAGCATACCAAGGTGTAGTAGAAAATGCTGCCTCTGAACAAGCTGCTCGTATGGTTGCAATGAAAGCTGCAACTGATAACGCAGGTGACCTTATGGATGAGCTACAGCTTGTTTATAACAAGGCTCGCCAAGCAGCAATCACACAAGAAATTAGTGAGATTTGTTCTGGCTCAGCAGCAGTTTAATGCTTCGGGTAAAGATTAACGAGAGGAATAGACATGAGTTTAGGTAAGGTCGTCCAAATTATCGGCGCCGTTGTGGATATTGAATTTCCACAAGATAGCGTGCCAGCGGTATACCACGCACTAAGAGTTACAGATGGCGATTTAGCTGGTTTGACTTTAGAAGTCCAACAACAGCTAGGTGGCGGTGTAGTGCGTACTATCGCTATGGGTACTACTGATGGTTTACGTCGTAGTGCTTTAGTTATGAATACAGGTGAATCGATTCAAGTTCCAGTTGGTACTGCAACACTTGGTCGTATCATGAACGTACTTGGTGAGCCAATCGATGAAGCGGGTCCAATCGGCGAAGAAGACCGTATGTCTATTCACCGTGCAGCGCCTTCTTACGAAGAGCAATCAAGTTCAGTTGAACTTTTAGAAACAGGTATCAAGGTTATCGACCTTGTATGTCCGTTTGCTAAAGGTGGTAAAGTTGGTTTATTCGGTGGTGCTGGTGTTGGTAAAACCGTAAACATGATGGAACTTATCCGTAACATCGCAATCGAGCACAGCGGCTACTCAGTATTCGCAGGTGTTGGTGAGCGTACACGTGAGGGTAACGATTTCTACCATGAGATGAACGATTCAAACGTACTTGATAAAGTATCGCTTGTATACGGTCAGATGAACGAGCCTCCAGGTAACCGTTTACGCGTAGCGTTAACTGGTCTTACTATGGCTGAAAAGTTCCGTGACGAAGGTCGCGATGTACTTTTCTTCGTAGATAACATCTACCGTTATACACTTGCTGGTACAGAAGTATCTGCACTACTTGGTCGTATGCCATCAGCGGTAGGTTACCAGCCTACACTTGCTGAAGAAATGGGTGTACTTCAAGAGCGTATCGCTTCTACTAAGACGGGTTCAATTACTTCAATCCAAGCGGTATACGTACCTGCGGATGATTTAACAGATCCATCTCCAGCAACTACCTTTGCTCACTTAGACGCAACAGTAGTACTTTCACGTGATATCGCATCGCTTGGTATTTACCCAGCGGTAGACCCACTTGATTCATCTTCACGTCAGCTTGATCCACAAGTAATTGGTGAAGAGCACTATGGTATTGCACGTGGCGTTCAAACAGTTCTTCAGCGTTATAAAGAACTTAAAGACATCATTGCAATCCTAGGTATGGACGAGCTTTCTGACGAAGATAAGCAACTTGTATCTCGTGCACGTAAAATCCAACGTTTCCTATCTCAGCCATTCTTCGTGGCAGAGGTGTTTACAGGCGCGTCTGGTAAATACGTATCACTAAAAGATACAATTGCTGGCTTTAAAGGCATTTTAAACGGCGAGTTTGATGACCTTCCAGAGCAAGCGTTCTACATGGTTGGCTCTATCGAAGAAGCTCAAGAAAAAGCCAAAGGCATGTAACTAGGAGGGTAGTATGACAGCTATGACTGTACATCTTGACGTAGTAAGCGCTGAGCAGAGCTTGTTCTCTGGTCTTGTTGAATCGATTCAAGTATCTGGTAGTGAAGGCGAGCTGGGTGTAAACCTAGGCCATGCTCCACTACTAACTGCCCTTAAACCTGGTATGGTACGTTTAGTTAAGCAATTTGGTCACGAAGATGTGATATATGTTGCTGGCGGTACATTAGAAGTTCAACCAAATCACATCACGATTCTTGCAGATACTGCGGTTCGTGGTGAAGATTTAGATGAAGATTCTGTACAAAAAGCTAAACGTGAAGCTGAAGAACATATGGCGAATTCGTCAGCTGTTGAGTTTGATTATCAGCAAGCGGCTACGCGACTGGCAGAAGCAGTTGCTCAGTTACGCGTAATTCAGCAATTACGTCACAAGTAAGCCTATCCGGTTTTTAAAAGCCCACTTTGAGTGGGCTTTTTTGTGTCTATAATTTAGATATTTAATAGCCGTTTTTTATAAATGCTAAATAATGGGTTTATCAGATTGTTATCTACACATTTACACTTATATCCTTAACCAATCCTCGCTACAATAACGCCATTCAATTAAGTGTGTTTTTCAGTCAAGATTCAGTACTAATAAACTAACCTACTGAGTATTTGCACAAGAAGTGATTTACGTAATCTTCTGATCAAACATAAAACTTATTTAGCTAAAACAACGAAAAAAGGAAATTGTTTTAATGGCTCTAACAACAGTTATTCTTGCTGCGGGTAAAGGTACTCGTATGCGCTCTGCTCTACCTAAAGTTCTGCACAACGTTGCAGGTAAACCAATGGTGCAGCATGTCATTGATAATGCGATGGCATTAGGTGCAACAACTACAAACTTAGTTTACGGACACGGCGGCGAACTATTACAAAAACAACTTGCCGATAACGATGTAAATTGGGTACTCCAAGCAGAACAACTTGGTACTGGCCACGCAGTAGCTCAAGCTAACCCACACATTAATGACGACGACACCGTACTTGTTTTATACGGCGATGTACCACTTACAAAGCAATCAACGCTTGAGCGCTTATTAGCTACAACACCTAAAAATGGTTTAGCGGTATTAACAGTTAATTTGGTTAACCCAAATGGTTACGGACGTATGCTGCGTGAAAATGGCAAGCTTGTTGGTATTGTTGAGCAAAAAGATGCAAGTGCAGAGCAGTTACTTATTAGCGAAGTAAACACCGGCATTATGGCGGTTAACGGTAAGCTTTTAAAAACATGGTTAGGCAATCTATCTAACAACAATGCACAAGGCGAATACTACCTTACAGATATTGTTGCTATGGCTCACCGTGAAGGTGTAGAGATCACTTCAGCTCAGCCAGACCATGCAATGGAAGTTGAAGGCGCAAACAACCGCGTACAACTTGCAGGCTTAGAGCGTGCTTATCAAGCATGGCAAGCAGAAGAGTTAATGTTAAATGGCGCAACACTTGCTGACCCTGCGCGTATTGATGTGCGAGGAACAGTTACCACCGGAGAAGATGTACTTATCGATGTAAACGTTATTTTTGAAGGCACAGTCACGCTTGGTAACAATGTACAAATTGGCCCTAACTGCGTACTTAAAAATTGTAGTATTGGCGATAACGTTGTCATTAAAGCTAATACACTGATTGAAGATGCCACAGTTGCTGATAAATGTACGCTGGGTCCTTATGCTCGCCTTCGCCCTGGCGCTGTAATGGAAGAAGACTCGCACATTGGTAACTTTGTAGAGATGAAAAAAACCCGATTAGGTAAAGGCTCTAAAGCCAACCACTTAAGTTATTTAGGTGATGCTGAAATTGGCGAAAAAGTGAATATTGGCGCTGGCACTATTACCTGTAACTACGATGGTGTTAATAAAGCAAAAACTATTATTGGCGATAATGCCTTTATTGGCTCTAATTCATCACTCGTTGCACCAGTAAATATAGGTGCAACTGCAACAATTGGTGCAGGCTCTGTGATCACCAGTACTGTTGAAGATGATCAACTAGCAATCGCACGCTCTAAGCAGCGTAATTTAACTGGCTGGAAACGACCTGTTAAAAAATAACAATAGAGGCTACTTAGGTAGCCTTTTTATTTTAGTTGAAGTTTAAATTGCTCTTTATAGCGTCTAGATAGATTAAGTACTTTACCTGTTGTTAGTTTTATTTCACTGTCGCCACTGGGGAGTGGTGTAATGGACTCAACTTTATCGAGTTTTACGCCATGGCTGCTGTGAATTCTACAAAACCCCTGCTTTTCAAGTTGTTTGCTCAATGCTGTAAGCGTTGCCCTTAACGGATATATACGTGAGCCTATATGTAGGTTTACATAATTACCCGACGATTCAAGCCAATCAACATCCTCTATTTTTATAATGAATTCCTTACCGAGCTTTTTAACTAATAAGCGGTTTATGGTCGATGTTGTTTGCAGCTCACTTTCTTCAATTGAAGAGGCTTCACCTAGTAACTGCTGCACCACATATTGATATACTTTGATAAGTACGATGAAAAATACAAAGCTTATAGCGTCTTTCTGGTATTCATAAATAAGCTCAAACCAGCTAAGTCCAAAGTTGTAAGACCCATCATTCAAAAAATATATGAATTTACGAACTCCTACCATAATACCAACGTGTAACACGTTAAATATAATAGAGGCACCAAAGTACATACCTAATGAGGCCGTAATGTTTTGCCAATTAAAAGGTAAGTATCTTAAAAACCAGATTAAAATAGGAAATATAAGCAAAGTACTCAAGGCACTTGAATACTCCCAAACAAATGGCTCCCATACTAAAAAAGTTAAAGCCCCTTCTCTTTGGGCTTCCATTATTTGGGTTGTAGCGTTTACTGTATTATTAACTAATACGTAAGCACACAGTAATACTGATGCGTAAATGCTTTGAAAACGTTGAAAGTGCTGTAGGTTCATAAATGTATGCTTATTGCTGATGTGGCACGCTTATCCCTGTATACCACCTTTTATCACTATTGCTTGTAATATAAGCACTTATAGATAGTTTTAGCGAGATCTTTAGGTATGAATAACGCATAACATACATAAAGTAGTAAAAGCATGAGCACTCAAGTACAACAACCTTCATTAATTAATTCGCGTAAATATTGTCTTGACTGGCTTAGGGTAATCGCATTTGCGTCGCTAATTTTTTATCACATTGGCATGTTGTATAGCGAAAACTGGGGATTTCATTTTAAAAGTAATTATACATCACAGTATGTTGAATATTTAATGTTGGTGTTTTCACCTTGGCGCATGTTGCTCATTTGGTTTATATCGGGCGTAGCACTGCGTTTTATGATTGATAAAGTACGCAGCTTTAAGTCTTGGTTACATTTCACCTTATACCGCTCTATTTTTTTACTATTACCCTTGCTGGTGGGGTTATGGTTAGTCGTGCCTTTACAGCTGTTTGCAGAAATGTCACAGCAAGGTGTTATTGATATTAGCTATTGGCAATTTTATTTAGCTTTTATAGAGACTAACAATACGCTTTTTATTAATTATCAGTCTGGTGTGTGGCCGAATGTGGATGTAAATCACTTATGGTATTTGCGCTCGTTGTGGCAATTTATGCTGATCATTATTGTTTTAACTCTTTTTGCACGCTTGCCCTTTATTGCGCCTTTAAAAGCCTTTGTTAAAGGGGGGATATCATTTGGGTTTTTAATTACCTTACTTATTATTGCCACACTATTTACAAGCCATTACTTAACTGGCGATTCAATCAGAGAAACTAACGGCTTAATACTGCTACTCGCAGGATACATACTTGCTAAAAACACTTATTTTTGGAACTGCTTAAATAAAAACTTGGTATTACTGGCTTTGAGTTTTGCGGTTTTGTTTGTACTTATAATATTAAGTTATCAGAAGGTGTTTACTCTTCCTCATTTTATTTTAAGCGGTAGCTACAATATTCAACGTGTTGTAGGTGTATTTTTTGTACTTGCGCTCGCTCACCGATTTTTAAATTTTAATATCTACTATTTAAAGCAACTCAATACATGGGTGTTTCCCTTTTATTTATTGCATCAAAGCATATTGATTATTTTGTGTTTTTTACTGCAACCTTTAAGTTTAGGGGCTGTTGTTGAGCCATTCATCATTATTACAGGGACTTGGTCTTTTTGCGGTGTTATTGCATGGGGTATTGCACGTATTGATGTATTTAGACCTTTGCTAGGGGTTGCAATTAAACGAGAGTATTCCTCGACTGTAAAAACGATTGGCTATACGGCCGCTTTAATTTTAATAACTCCGCTAGCGTATAAGCTAATCACTTAGGCTAAGAGGCTGTATTAAAATTGCCATAATCTTGTCATGCCGGTGTGTTGATATTTAGCAAATACAATACTAAGGAAAATCACATGTTTAAAAAATCAATTATCGCGCTGTCACTTGTATCTGTTCTTACTGGTTGCTCACTTGATGGTGACGATGGTCAAAACGGCTCTCAAGGATTACAGGGAGAACAGGGCACACCTGGAACTAATGGGTTAAATGGTATAAATGCCAATTCAGCATTAAATATTAACCTTGTGGGTAGAGGTGTATTAAATGCACAAAGCCCTGAAGGTGCAGCTGAAATAGTTGCATATCAAGCATCTAAAAAATGGATTTACGCTATTAACAGTTCAGGTGATGACGCTGTTGTTAATATTTTACCCGCCGACACCTTTGATAGTGCCGCACTCGTTAAAGATAACGAAGGGGTTATAAGCGCCACAAACTTAACCTCGGTCATTACGTTGCCTTTAAACGAGCACAACCAAGGCGATGCAAACAGCATTGCTATTGATGAAAACAATAATTTACTAGCGGTTGCAATGGCTGCTGAAAATGTCGGTGATGCAGGTCAAATTGCTTTTTACGATATAAGCGGCGACTCACCTGTATTTATTAAAAATGTAACGGTCGGATTTTTACCAGACATGGTGACGTTCACCCACGATGGCGCAAAGGCAGTGGTTGCTAACGAAGGTGAACCAAGTGGCGACTACAGCGTAGATCCTGAAGGTTCTATTAGTATTATCGATATAACAAATAATGTAATAGCCGATACAGCAATAAATATTGATTTTAAAGCCTATAACAACAAACAAACCGAACTAGAAGCGCAAGGGGTAGTTTTTGCAAATCCAAATGGTCGTACTATTAACGGTAATCTAATAAATACCACAGTAGCTATGGATTTAGAGCCCGAGTACGTTAGCATTTCTAAAGATAACAAATATGCTTATGTATCTATTCAAGAAAACAATGCACTTGCAATAGTTAACCTACAAGACAACAGTCTTGAGCTAAAGGGCTTAGGTTTTAAAGATTGGTCAAGCTTACAACTTGATGCCTCAGATAAAGATGGCGGCGTTAATTTTAAATCATACCCAGGGCTCTATGGTATGTACCAGCCCGATACTATCTCAAGCTTTAGTTGGAAAGGCGCTAACTTTATAGTCACTGCCAACGAAGGTGACGCAAGAGAATACTTTTTTGATACAACGGATGAAGCAGACTGTATAGCAAAGGGCGGACTTGATTACGATGAAGACGATGGCTGCTTAGCTTATATAGATGAAAGCCGCGTTGAAGACTTAACGCTTGCTAGTAACTTTGATTATTTAAATAATGACGATGATGATATTGGTCGCTTAAAAGTAACTACAATAAAAGGCGATACCAATAACGACCGACGATACGAATCGCTTTATGCCTATGGCGCACGTTCTTTTACTATTTGGGATAGCAACGCGCTGGTGGTTTTTGATTCAGGCGACGATATAGCACGTATAACAGCATCTGTGCATGGTGAGTCATTTAATAATGATGAAGATGAAAACAAAGGTGACTCACGTTCAGATGATAAAGGCGCAGAGCCCGAAGCGCTGACTATTGGTGAAATTGGCGATCGTACATTTGCCTTTATTGGTTTAGAGCGTATGGGTGGCATTATGGTTTACGACATTACTAATCCATACAATGTGCAATTTGAAGACTACTTCTATAATAGAGGCTTAATTAAAGGAGCGAATATTACAGGCGATTTAGCACCTGAAGGAATGGTATTTGTTCCCGCAGAGCAAAGTGCAACAGGAAATGCACTATTAATAGTTGGAAATGAAATATCTGGTTCTATTGTGGTATGGGAAATTGCAGCTAGTTAAAAAGGTTAGTTTTTAGCTAAAGTAAACTTGGATCAACTTACACAGTGAAGTTGATCCACTAAATTTTTTAACCTAAGTCTAGATGTGTTTATATTGCGTTAATTTTTGGTTTTATTATGTTAACTATGGAACAAGTGATTCGCTTTTTTCATACTTTTTAAACAGCCTTTTACTCTCTAAATTGAGAGCTCTAAAAATAAAACACACAAAAGGCTATTTATGACACACACAAAACCACACTTAATTTCCGCTGCGCTTTCAATTATATTACTAGGTTACTCTAACTTAAGTTTAGCGAGTATTGAATTAGCAAATATAGATACGGGTTCTAAAAAAACAAAAGTAGAACTTGGTGGCTACGCAAAAGTAGATGTTCGTCATGTATCTGGTGATATTGCTTATCAGGATTACTGGATAGGTAATTTCCCTCAAGGTGAAGCCGTTGATACGTCGCACACAGGATTTAACGTTAAAGAATCAAGACTTAATTTAAAAATACAACGCGGCGATGTAATTGGGTTTGTTGAGGTGGATTTTTACGGCGGTGGCGGAAACGAAGTTGTTAGTAATTCGTCAAACGATCGTCTACGTCATTTTTATATTCAATACAAAGATTGGTTAGCAGGGCAAACATGGTCAACCTTTATGCCTTTAGCTGCATTGCCTGAAACATTAGACTTTGGTGGTCCGCATGTAGGCGAAGTGTTTATTAGGCAAACACAAATAAGGTACAGTCATGGTGGCTGGCAGTTCGCTATTGAAAACCCAGAAACAAACGGCGACGGTGACAACGGTACAGCGTCAAGTGCGGTTGGTGTTTCTGGGGCACAAGCCGATAAAGACGAATCAATTCCCGATTTTGTTGCGCGTTATAATTATAAAAAAGAGTGGGGCGAATTATCTATTGGTGCTTTATTAAGAAAGGTTGATCAGGGTGGTATAGATAAAACAGCAATTGCAGGTAATTTTTCGGGCAAAATTAAAACGTTTGGCAAAGATGATTTTCGCTTTCAAGTTAGTGTAGGAGAACCTGGTCGTTATGCAGCTGCAGGATTAACAAACGATATTGTAGTTAACGAGCGCGATGAAGTGGAAGTAGAAAAAACGACTGCATTTACTGTTGCCTATAAACATTTTTGGACAGGAACTTGGCGTTCAACCGCTTTTTATGGTGCGGCTAAAACGGATATAATTGAAAAGGATCGGGCTCATTGGGGAGTTAACTTAATAACAAACATAACAGACGATCTTAATGCGGGTATTGAGCTTGGGCAATATAAGATTAATGATGAAAATATTGACAGTATCAGCTCTAACTACTTTCAGCTTTCTGCTAAATATAGTTTTTAATATAAATAATAGGCGTGTTATTTAACAGTAATACGCCTGTTTTTTATGTAACGATTCTCGTAAATGCTCAACAAGCAGTTTTAATTTTTGATCAGGTTGCCTTACTTTAGGATAAACCGCATACATCCCCATTTTCTTTCGTGTAAAGCTTTGCAAAATCTGCGTTAACGTATTTTTTTGTAGTTCTTGATAAACGAGAGCTTGCGGTAAAAAAGCAATACCTAAGTCGCTAAGCGCGGCTCGTTTAATTGCACTGAGATGGTTACTATGAAAGCGACCATGTATGGGAAGTAGCTGCTCCGCTTCATCAATATACAATGGCCATATGTCATTACAGGTATTATCGAACTTATATACTAAGCACTCATGACTTTGTAGTTGTTCAGGGGTTTGCGGTACACCGTATTGTTTTAAATAGTTTGGTGTGGCACATATTACCCATTGGCTATCTATTAGTCGCCTTGCAATGAGTGATGAGTCTTCAAGTTCGGCTGTTCTAATAGCAAGATCATAACCTTCCTCAATTAAATCAACCAATCTATTAGTAACTTGTAAATCTACGGATATTTCAGGGTGCTTTTTACAAAATTCAGCAATCGACTCACTCAATGCTAAATTTGCTGATACAACGGGCATTGTTATTCTTATATTACCTTTCATGTCATCACCGTAACCAGTTACGGCATTTTCGGCTTCTTGAAATGCAAATTTAACAATTTTAGCTTTGTTATAAAGCGTTCTTCCTGCATCGGTGAGGCTGAGCTTTCTGGTTGTTCTGTAAAGAAGTTGGGCATTTAAGCTTTCTTCTAATCTTGCAATACGCTTACTTACGACTGAATTAGTTAATGAAAGCTTCTCTGCTACTTTAGAAAATGACCCATCATCAACAACTTGGACAAATAAAACCATGTCATCTGCCTTTGCCATATTTGTTCCCCAATTAGTGTAATGCGCTTCTTATTATGGCAAAAAAGGAAAATAAGATTGCCTTTACATGCAATATATCAATTTATTTACAAGGAGTAGAGTGTATTAAATCTGTCTTGGTCGCAATAAAATCATAAAAATAAACTCTAAATGGTTTTAACAGGGCAGTCACACACACAACAAAAAGAGGATACAATTTTGAGTCAAACAATATATGGATTATTGGCATTACTGCCAATTGTTCTCAGCGGTATTTTGCTAATAGGTCTGCAATGGTCTGCAAAAAAAACAATGCCAATAGTGCTCGCCGTTACTGCTGCAATTGCTATTTTTATATGGGATATGACCCTTAATCGAGTTTCATCATCAATTATTCAGGGGTTTGTGATCACAGTCTCAGTGTTATGGATTGTGTTTGGTGCCCTGTTTTTACTTAATACATTAAAACATACCGGCGCAATAGCGGTTATTCGTGCTGGTTTTACAAACGTATCGCCAGATCGACGTGTTCAAGCCATTATTATTGCATGGTGTTTTGGTACCTTCATTGAAGGTGCATCAGGATTTGGTACGCCAGCAGCAATAGCCGCACCATTAATGGTTGCTATTGGCTTTCCTGCACTGGGTGCTGTTTTAATGGGTATGATGATCCAAAGCACGCCTGTATCGTTTGGTGCTGTGGGTACACCTATTGTTATAGGTGTAAGTAAAGGATTAGATACAACGGCAATTAGCGCTCAATTAGCACAAGAAGGTATGTCGTGGGATACTTTTTTACAGCTAATAACCAGCCAAGTAGCCATTCTTCATGGAGTTATTGGTACATTCATGCCTCTTTTAATGGTAATGATGTTAACTCGGTTTTTTGGTAAGAATAAAAGCTGGAAAGAAGGATTTGCTATTTGGCCATTCGCTATTTTTGCAGGGCTAGCATTTACCATTCCCTATACATTAACAGGTATTTACCTCGGTCCGGAGTTTCCTGCTCTTATTGGTGGTTTGGTCAGTGTTGCTATTGTTATTAACGCAGCTAAAAAAGGCTTTTTAATACCAAAAACAACGTGGGATTTTGCTCCAAAAAAAGAATGGCCAAGTGAGTGGATTGGCAAGCTTGTTGTTGATAGTGATAATAATACATCTACATCTGGTAACAAAAGCATGTCGCCTATTATGGCGTGGTTTCCTTATTTATTAGTTGCTTTGCTACTTGTTTGCTCAAGAGTATTTGTAGAGCTCAAAACATTACTTACAGATGCGACACTAAATTTTTCATCACTTTTAGGTGAAGCTGATATTAGCGCTGGTTTTAGCCCTTTATATTTACCCGGTGGGCTCTTATTGATAAGTGCTTTATGTGCTGCGGGGCTTCAGTCTAAAAAGCCAGTTAGCGCCTTAAAAAATGCATTTAGTGAATCAGGTAAAACGGTATTAGGTGCAGGCTTTGTACTTATTTTTACTATTCCGATGGTAAGGATATTTATTAACTCTGGTGTTAACTTATCAGATGTGGCAAGTATGCCTGTTGCAAGTGCAGAGTTGTTTGCTGGTGTTTTTGGAAGTGCTTTTCCATTAATTAGTTCTACAATCGGTGCATTAGGTGCTTTTATTGCGGGTTCAAATACAGTGTCCAACATGATGTTTAGTCAATTTCAATATGAAGCAGCTATGAGCTTACATATTTCACCCTCTTTAGTCATAGCATCTCAAGCGGTAGGTGCTGCAGCAGGTAATATGATCGCAATACATAACGTAGTGGCTGCATCTGCAACTGTTGGTCTACTTGGTATGGAAGGTGCCACACTTAGGCGCACTATTTTACCTACAATTTATTACGTGCTTTTTAGTGGTGTAATCGCTATGACCGCAATTTACATTTTTGGTTTTCAAGGACCCTTAGTATCATGAGTAATAAGCAAACACAGGATTCGGGCTGTAATACTTTCACATCAAAAAGTACTTCTCAAAACGTACTTAGCTCAGATCAAGTTTTAGCTAAACTAACCAATATACTTGGTGCGAATAATTTACAGGCTGATCCAGAAAAAAACGAGCACTATAGAATGGGCTGGCGTTCTGGTGGCGGAAGCGCTTTAGCGGTTTTGTTTCCGCAAAGCTTATTGGAAATTTGGCGCAGTTTAGAAATTTGCGTTGAGGGCAACTGCATTATAATAATGCAAGCAGCAAAAACGGGATTAACAGAAGGCTCGACCCCAAGTGGGAATGATTACGATAGACCGGTTGTGGTTATTAATACATTAGCGATGGATCAACTATTTTTGGTTAATAATAACGAGCAGGTTATTAGTTTACCAGGTGCTACCTTACATCAACTACAAAGCCAGCTTAAAACCGTAAATAGAGCACCTCACTCTATAATTGGTTCATCTACTTTAGGTGCATCTATTATTGGTGGTGTTTCTAATAACTCTGGTGGCGCACTTGTTAAAAGAGGTCCTGCTTATACTGAGCTTGCTTTATTTGCACAAATAAACGAACACGGCGAGCTCATACTCGTTAATCACCTTGAAGTAGAGCTTGGTAATTCCCCAGAGGAAATACTAACTAACTTACAAACAGGCAATTTTGATAAAACAAAATTACCAGTAAGCGACAAGCTTGCATCCGATAGAGAATATATAGCAAGAGTAAAAGATGTTAACGCTAGTACGCCAAGTCGTTTTAATGCCGATAAGCGAAGACTTTATGAAGCTAGTGGCTGTGCAGGTAAACTTGCAGTATTTGCAGTACGTCTTGATACCTATCCAACAGCTGAAAAAGAGCAAACCTTCTATATAGGTAGTAATAGTGTTAGTGAGCTTGCTCAGTTAAGAAAGCAAATATTATCAACGTTTAAAAACACCCCTGAAGTTGGCGAGTATATGCATCGAGATATATTCGATGTATCTGCTAAATATGGCAAAGATACCTTTTTAAGCATTAAACACTTAGGTACGGATGCATTACCTAAATTGTTTTCTATAAAAGGACGTATAGATTCAAGACTTAATAAGTTGTCATGGGTACCAAAGCACTTTACCGACAAAGCAATGCAGCTCATAGCTAAAGTGTTTCCTCAGCATTTACCTAAAAGAATGCTCGAGTACAGAGATAAGTATGAACATCACCTAATAATGAAAATGAGTGATGATGGTATAGAAGAAGCGCAAACTTTTTTAAAGCCATTTTTTGAAGCATCAAATACAGGTAACTATTTTACGTGTAATAAGGAAGAGTCAGAAAGTGCTTTTTTACATCGCTTTGCAGCTGCGGGTGCTGCACTAAGGTACGAAGTTATTCATGAAAAAAAAGTGGGCGAAATATTGGCGCTCGATATAGCTATTCCGCGTAACGAACTCGACTGGCTAGAAACGCTACCAAACGAAATTTCCCAACATATAGAAAAGAAACTCTATTATGGTCATTTCTTCTGTTATGTTTTTCATCAAGACTACATATTAAAAAAAGGAACTGATGCCAAGCTTATTAAAAAGCAAATGCTAAAGTTACTCAATGAAAGAGGAGCTAAGTATCCTGCTGAACATAATGTAGGACACTTATACGAAGCTGAACCTGATTTACAAAATTTCTATAAAAGCCTAGACCCGACTAATACATTTAATCCAGGTATAGGAAAAATGCCTAAAAATAAACGCAACTGTTCTTGTTGTTTATAACGTACATTGCATAACGGTATTGAGTTTTTAAACGAAGAGATAGCTTAATACCGTTAATGTTGTAAATGCAGCCTGATTTTTGAGCATAAAACCCTATGTAGCCCTTTATTTGTATAGCTTTCATACTAAATTCATTTAATTGTCAAAAAGCTGAAATAAAGTATTGACCCTCACTCGTTTATCCCTATAATGCGACCCCACTGAGACGGGAAACGCCGAAGCATAGCGAGGCAGCAACTACTCAGAGAGTTAAATAAAACTTCGGTTTTAAATTTTCCAAAAGAATATTTAAAACAAAGTGTTGACTCGAAAAATAAAGGGTGTATTATTCGCATCCCTTGAGACGCTAAGGCGAATCAAACGTTCTTTAACAATATAAAGCAATCATCTGTGTGGGCACTCGTACAGATTGAGTTCTAACAGCCAAGCTACTTCGTTCTTTATTGAGCAAGTAACGAGGCAAACAAATTAGAGTCTCAATTGAAAACTGAGTGACCAACAGAATAGTTATTTAGGTAATTATTCGGCACAG